>CANQJU010000032.1 GCA_947624315.1 uncultured Bacilli bacterium
CTATCATCACTTACAATATTTTCAACTAAATATGCACTTATTCCCATTAATAAATAAAGAACACTCCAAACAATAGGAAAGACTAAACTGGGAACATCAATTGGTTTAATAATACTATCATAGTATTCCTTATAATCTCCAATAAGCATTGAGATAATAAAACTTACCATAATAGGAACAAGTAAATGAAATAGCAATGATTTAAAATTAATTTTTTTCATAATAAAATACCTCTTATAGTGTATTTTATGCTTGTACATTGCCTTTTATGATTATATTTGTTATAATTATTTATGGTGAAAAATATGAATGAAAAATACAATGCCTATCAAGTATTAAAAAATATAAATGATCATATTTTCTTTTCTAAAGAAAAAAATGAAGATGTAATTTATTTCTCTAAAAAGAATGATTTAATATTGTGCTTTAATGATCACTTTAAATCTTTCCTAACAGAAAATGATTTTCTAAATAATTTTAGTGATACAACCTTTTATTTGTATCAAGAAAAAAATACTGTTACTGAAGAAGTTATAAACGATCAATATTTCCGCCAATAAAAGATTTCATTTTAAAAATAAGAATATCAATTCTTCTTTTTAAGACTCATTTAGACAAAACTCAATTTCTAGCATGTTTTTTTAAAAAAATAAGATAAAAATAAAAGACCTTCTCAGGTCTTTTTCTTTAATAGTTTTTTAATAAGATATATGATAAGTATTACTATTCCACCAATAAGTAAAAAACCAACAAATATAATTGCTATTCCTAAAACCCCAAATATTCCCATTAACATCAAAGCAAAACCACCTTTATTTGTTTCCTTAGGATTAGCACTTTCCGAAATAGTAAATATTAACTCTTCTTGAGGAAGATTTTCATAACTTGCCACATACCCATCAGATGTTTTTTCAAAACCTGTTAAAGAATTAGATATTATATAATAATTAGTATTAACATATATATTCAAGTTTGAAAAATCTTTCCATGTTGAAGCAGGAGTTAATAAATATGTTATTTCATAAGTATTTGGTTTCATTCTCATATTTACTGTTGGGAAAATAGGAGCTTTGACCTCATTTATTACTGTTTGTTTGGGAGCGAAATCTACTTCATAATCATACCAAATCAATAGTTCAGTATAGGAAATATTAAAAATATCTGTTGTTGAACCTAAGCAATAACTATTAGTTTTATTCATTTTATCAATAATTATATTATAATAATCAACTTCACTAATATTAGCTATTCTTTCTTTTTGACTTTCATAATATGATAAAACAAAATCAATAAAACTTATTTCTTCATTCTTTTCAATAATATAATTTTTGTTAACTAATTCTTCTTCATATTTGTAATCATAAAAATGAAGTTTATCCTTTAGGTCAGGTTCTTCTTCTCCCAAATAGTATATTCTTTTAACATTATTCCAATAAAAATGAATATTGATATATAAGTTATTATCATCTTCACCACTAATATATGTATGACTATCTGACATTAACTTTTGATTATCTTTTGGGGAAGTTACAATTTGACAATATAAATCATTAGCAATAGAATTTCCATTGTTTTCTAAAATATCATAAGAATAAATTTTTAGTTCCTGTGAATAGAAATCATCATTTATATAATCATCGCTTAATTTTTTTAGTTCGTTATCAATAATAAAATCATTAGTAAAAAAGTAATCAGTATATCTAATTTTTTTATTTACTTCTTCTCCATTAACTGTTATCGAAAAGTTTTCAAAATCTTCAAGATAATAATCATAACTTTGTCCTAAAGCCATAGGAAAAACCAAACGGGAATGGACACTATAATTTTCAGGATTGTAAAAATAATATTTAGCAATTACATTATTGCTATCATGTGGAGGATAAGTAACATCATAAAGATTAAATATCAAATCTTCTTGTGTAACTACAATTGGAGATTCATCTAAAGAAAATATTCCAGTTTGATCTTGCCCATAAAAATATTGTTGAGCCGAATTAGCTGATATTTTAAAAGAGCAAAAACTTAAAAGCAATAAAAGACTAAAGACAATAAGTTTTTTCTTCATATTAATCCTCCTCAAATTTATTTTATCATAAATCTATAAAATTTCAATTAGATTATTTATTACTTCCTTGGCATCAATTCCATCATAGTTTGTTAAGAAAATAAACTTTTTATTTTCTTCAGGAATAAATCCAATAACTGTATTAGTTCCTATTGTTTCTCCACAATGATATATAATTGATATACCTTTTTTCTCAATGTGTCTAATACCTAAACAATATTCTGTATTTGTTCCATCTGGTAAATAATTAGGTTTAAAGAAAACCTCTTCTTTGTTATATATAGAATATAAAAAATCTAACCATTTAATTAAATCATTAACTGATGAATACAATCCACCATCACCGATGGTTGCACTGCACCAGTATTGATCCATTGTTTGTAATTCATTGTTTACTAAACCTTGTCCATAGGCACGATTTTTTATTTTTGTAATTCCTTGAATATTAACGCAAGAATCAAGCATTCCAATTTTTTCAAATATTTCTTTTTCTATATATTCATTAATGCTTTTTGAAGTTATTTTTTCAATAATTAGACCTAATAAGACAAAACCACTATTGCTATAGGCATAATTTGTTCCTGGAGTAAACTTTAAAGATTTAAGTGTTTTTAAATATTTTAAAACATCAATATCATGAATTTGTTCATCAGTATGTGGCATATCCTCATAATCTGGTAATCCCGATGTATGATTAAGCAAATGCTTAATAGTTATATCGTTGGCATATTCACCTAAATCTAAAATGCTATTCAACTTAGTATCAAATGTAAGCAAGTTTTGTTTTATTAATTGATAAATAGCATAAGCAATAAATTGCTTACTGCAACTTGCCAAACGAAAGTTAGTAAATTTGTTTACTAAAGAGTTTGTCAAGAGATTTTCAAATCCTTGATATTTTTCAATAATATCTTCATTATCTTGAAAGTAAAAAGCATATCCTTGCCTATCATTAACGATTAAACCTTTTAATAATTTTTGAGGAATATCTTTAATATCATATTGCTCGATTATTTCAACATCCTTAAATCCTTCATCGATTGATGGGGCAACAATCTTATCACAATAAGCTTTTAAAGCCTCCAAAGGAAAGAATCTTTCTTGAGGATCTTTATTTCTTTTAGCAATACGTTTTAGGCAACTTTGATAATCAATAGGAAAGTAGTAAGCTTTTTGAGTAAATTCAATATCATATTTTTTTATTTCTTCAAAAAGATGATTGCGAACACCAGCTGTTGCATTTGTGGCATCATAAATAATATCAATATTTTGCTTTAAATATTCAGCTGAAAGGCGATAAACTTCGGGAAATATTTTATCTTCTGCCCAATCGGGATGATTATTTCTCACCTCATCACTAGAGATAATAGGATAATGATATTTATTTTGTAGTTTTTTTGCAAATGTTGATTTTCCACTTCCTGGTACTCCTACTAATAAATGAATTGTTGCCATGTTCTTCTCCTTTAATAAAAGAGTTCCTAATGGAACTCTATTCTTCTTCTTTTTCCATTTCCATAATCGTAACTTTTACTTTTTCAACTCTTACACCATCAGTTTCTAATATTGTGATTTTAAGATTCGCAAAAGTAAATTCATCGTTTACTTCAGGAAATTTTTCTAATTTTTCAGTACACCAACCACTGACTGTTGTATATTCACTATCAAAATCACGAGAATCATAATCGACAAGATCAAACATATCATAAATATTCATTTCTCCATCGACAATATATTCATCTTCACTTTTTTGTGTGTATTCCTCTTCAACAACATCAGTTTCATCCCATATGTCCCCAACAAGTTCTTCCAAAATATCCTCTAAGGTAATAATACCCATAGTTCCCCCAAACTCATCAACAACTATAGCAATATGTGTATGAGTTTTCTTGAATTCCTTTAAAATATCAGAAATAGATTTAGTTTTATGAACATAAATCGGATCAGTTAACATTGATGCTAAATCAATATTTTCATTAGCAAGCAAAGCTTTAATCAAATTCTTAGTATTTAAAATACCAATAATATGATCAATAGAATCTTTATAAACAGGAACACGAGAATATTTAAATATATTAACATCATTAATTAGTTCATGTAAATCATCATCAATATCAAAAGCAAAGACATTGATTCTATGAGTCATAATCTCATGAGCAGTTGTATCTTTGAAATCAATAGCTGAACGAACCAACTCACCAGTTTCCTCATCAATAAATCCATCTTCTTCAATCTCATCGACCATAGTAATTAACTCACTATCAGTAACTTCCTCTTCCTCAACAGTTTTTTTCTTCCACATAAAAGAAAAAATATTACAAAACTTTGTGGCTAAAAAAACTGCAGGTTTAAAGATGATTGTTAAAAACTTCAATATTTTAGCATAAAATAAACATAAACTATAACTAAACTTCGTACTTATTGTCTTCGGTATAATTTCACCAAATATTAAAATAAATAAAGTAGAAGCAATTACAGAAATAATAGAGGCATCTTTAGGCCATATTTCTTGAATTAGAATTGTAGCAATAGAACTTATGGCAATATTAACTAAATTATTTAAAACTAAAATTGTAGCCAATAATTTAGGATAATCATCCATTAATCCTTGAGCCATTTTAGCATTTTTATTTTCTTTATTTGCTTCTTTTTCAACTTTTATTTTATTAACAGTTGCATAAACTATTTCTGAAGACGATGTGAAGGCAGAAATAATAACCAATAATACTAAAAGTATAATGATAATAATTCCCCAACTAGGCATTATTTTGCACCTCCTTTAGATAAAGGTGCATCAGACTCTGATTCATCTATATCACTTACTAGTTCTTCTAAAACATCTTTCATAGTTACCATTCCTAAAGTCTTACCATTTGGCGCTTTAACAATAGCAATATGAGTTTTGTTTTGTTTAAATCCCTCAAATATTTCATCTAACTTTATTTGGGGACTAACAAAATATGGTTTTGTCATAATTTTGGTTACACTAGTACGACGATCAAAGAAAAGACTTCTTAAATATGTTCTGACATGCAAAACACCGATAATATTATCAATATTTCCATCATAAACAGGAATTCTTGAATAATTACATTTTGTTAAAAAATCCTTTAGATAAGCATTTGTGCATTTTTTAACATCTATTGCCACAATGTCTTGTCTTTTTGTTAAAACATCTTTAACTAAGATTTCTCCAAAATCTACAGCATTTTGAATGATATCACTTTCTTCTTCATTCAAAACACCTTCTTCTTCAATCTTCTCAATTACATCTTGGAAATCATCCTCTGTAAAAGACTCCTCTTCTTCAATAGTTGTCTTTTTAAACAAAGAACGAATTAACCAAATTAATCCATTAAATATCTTAGCAAAAGGCCATAACAAGATCATCAAGAAATACATCGGATAAACAGCAAACATTGAGAATCTTTCAGGATGTCCTTTAGCAATATTTTTAGGAATCATTTCACCAAACAAAACCACGATTATAGTTGTTATAATAATAGCTACCAATGATCCTTGGTTACCTAATAATTTAACAGCCATAATTGTTGTTAGAATTGAACAACAAGTGTTTACAACATTATTACCAATTAAAATAGTAATAATGGTATCATCAAATTTATCAAATAGTTTAACTAATAATTTGGAAGACTTACTTCCTTCATCAGCTTTAGCTTTTATTTTGTGTCGATTACAATATGAAAGTGCCGCTTCAGTTCCTGAAAAAAAGGCACTTAAAATAAGCAATCCCACAAATATTAAATACGAGAGAGGACCCGCGGGGTCTACCATTTCAAAATCACTCCTTTACAATATATCATTTAATATTGTACCAATTTTAGATACATTTGTCAAACTATTATCCACTTTTTATAAATTATTTATAGACATTTATTCATTAATTGTATTTTAAATACATATAATATTATTATACTAAAAAAGGAGTTGATTTTTATAAACCAACTCCTTAAAAAATTTATACAATCAACTTAATTTTAATTAAATTTATTATATTAATTTGACTCTTTATGACCACAATTTCCACATACTGCACCAGCAGTGTGTGCAATTCTATCGCTATCAATATATAACTCAGCCTTATCACAAGTTGTATTAATTAATTCATATGAATGATTTCCTTTTACATTATTTAAATGTAAAATTACTTTCTTTTCCCAACCAACATAATCAGCTTTTGATGCATCTTGACCATTTGGATCAACTTTTGAATAATATTTAATTTTTCCATTAATTGTTGTATCTGATACTGTTACATTGCAACCTTCTGCATATATTTTTCCTAAATCTAAGCGACAATATAAACTTAAGGCAACACCATCACTAGCTGATGATAATGTACAACCATCAACTGTAACTTTACCACAAACAATTGAAAGTACATATTTATTGCTTGGTTTTCCTTCATCCAATAATGTTCCATCAAGTACAACTTTAGAAAGTGTAAGATTAGCATAATTTTGAACTAACATTTTAACACCTTTGTTTTGTTCGCAATTAATTGTACCATTTTCAATAATTACATAACCAGCTTCCTTAAGAGCACGAATTGCAATTGTTTTAGTACCCTCACTACCAACTGTATTATTGTTAACAGTATATGTATTTCCATTCAAATTAATAATTAATGGTTTATCAATGTCAATACCATCACCCTTAATTACAGTATTATCTCCAGTTTTATATAATGTGATAATAGGAAGTAAATTCTTTAATGATTCAACATCCTTTGGATCACTTTCTTTAAGTTCTACTTTTGTAGCAGCAGCAACAGCAGCAGCTAATGTTTTAAAACCATAATACTTATCTTTATATTTTAAAACAACAGGATATTCATCTTTTTTACCTTCTTTATCGCAAACAGAACAATGACGATTATCTGCTGTTAAACTATGAGGTAATCCATTATGACCATTTACTGTAATATTGGCTTTATCACAATCAGTATTCTTTAATTCGTATGTATAAGCACCTTCAATATTAGTCAATACTAATTTTTTATATCGTTCCCAACCTTGATTAGCTAAATCTGATGAATAACTAATTATACCATTAACTGTTGATTCTTCAATAGTAGTAGATACTGCATTTTGTTTGTAATCACTATGATTAAAGTTGCATACATCAAGAGCATATGCTCCAGTCTTAGCTGTTATTGTACATCCGTTAATAGTTACATCACCATAATTTGTTGATAATACGACTGATAGATTTACTTTACTTTCTTTTTCTTCTTTACCATGCAAATTAGTTCCATCTAATGTAACATCTTGAAGTGTTAAGTTAGCATAGTTTTGGATTAAAATCCAATATCTATTTGGTTGTTTATCATCAGTTGAGCCTTCAGTAGGTTTATTACTAGTAATTTGAATCTTACCATTTCTAATAGTTACATAGTTACCACTATCTAATCTAAATCCGTTAGTTAAATATCCTTCACTACCAACTGCTTCATTGATTGTATATGTGCATTCATTTAAGTCAATTTCCAATTTACGATCTGTACCAAATATATTTTTATCAAGACTAATTCCTTTTCCAGTATAATTTTCAGCTAAACCAATAATAACTTTTTTAACTGTTAATTCACTCATGGTTTGCAATTTTTCTTTTGTTGCAGCAAATTCTAGTGCTTTACCGAAATCAGTAAAGTAACCTTTTACAACTTGGAATTCATGATGACCTTCTTGGTCAAATTTTGGATAATTTGTATCACCAACAGGAATATTATCTTTATTTGGATCATCATCTGGAATCTTATCTGCTAATAATTGACCTATTATCTTTCCAGTTGTATTAACAACAACTTTAGAAACTTGGAATTCTGATTCAAGTCCTTTGTACTTATTGTCAGTCTTAATCCATGAATTTGATAATGTACAAGTAATAGCATTTGCTACAGCATCATCTCCATTTGCTTTTGCATTTACAGATGTAGTACCTGTTAATTGTGTTGTTCCATTGTTAACTCTTACAGCATGTCCTACTTTAACTTCAGCATTAAATTCAACAACTATATCAACATCTTTTAATTCTAAATTACAATATACTTGTAATAAATAATTTAAGTTTTTAACATCTTTAGCTTCAATATCACCATTTTTAATTGTAATGTTGCCTTTAAAACGACCTGTTGTTTCTTTATCTTTTCCATTAACTTGAATACCTAAATGTTCAGGATCAGTATCTCCAACTGTAGCTGTAATTGTATACTTTTTACCACCTAAATCAATAACTAATTCTTTTGATGTAATTATAAATCCTTTTCCTTCTGCTATATCTTTCAAAAGTGTAACATTTTTAATTTTAGCATCTTTATTTGCAGCTGCAACTGCATCTTCTAATGATGTATAATATTTAACATTTGCTCCTTCAGCTTCTTCTGTTGATGCAACTCTATCTTTATAAACAATTGTAAAGACAGAGAAACTCTTAACTGCTAATACTACATCTTTACCATCTTTACTAACTTTGAAGCATTCTTCTGTTCCACCTAATGCAGTTGTCCATGCTGTATCAAGATTAACATCATCTTGTTCCACTATTTGTTTTAATAGTTTATTTTCATGATACAATGTAATATTATCTGCACCACTAAGAACACCTTTTAATGTTACTTCAATAAGAACAGTATTACTTTTAGCTACTTCTGGAATATTAACATCAAATGCATATGCAGTTTGACCTTCATTAATTGTAACATTTGCATGGCTAGTATCTGCAACTGGTTCAACCTTTAATGTTAATTTTTCTGCATTTTCTACTAGTTGTGTACCTGGTTGAACTTTTGCTTCAGCTAAAGGATCACCTTTTCCAGCTTCTTTTTTAGCTGTTACTGTAACATCTTCTTCACCACCAACCTTATGGTCTTCATCAATAGTTACTGTTGCTTGTTCACCTGTAGCTGTTAATGTTTCAGCGTTTGTATAACATTTAACTTCTGATGTTGAATCATCAGTATATGTTACTGTGAAAAGATAATATTCAAGTCCTGTTCCTTCTTCAACTACTCTACTAACTTGAACATCTTTAATGCCTACGCCATTAG
>CANQJU010000033.1 GCA_947624315.1 uncultured Bacilli bacterium
TGGTCTCGTGGTGTAGTGGTTAACATGCCAGTCTGTCACACTGGAGATCGCGGGTTCAAGTCCCGTCGAGACCGCCATTTAAATAATTATAAATATGGCTCGGTAGCTCAGTTGGTAGAGCAATGGACTGAAAATCCATGTGTCGGCGGTTCAATTCCGCCCTGAGCCACCATGTTTATGGAATTCAGAATACCTTAGTTATAAGGTATTTTTTATTGCATTTTACAATTATCTTTAAAAATATTGACATTTTAAATTTTAAATAATATAATATTAATAATGAATATAAATTCATTGGACGCCTAACCACCTTAGCGTTAGAGGCAAGTTGAGTGCCAAAACCTCAGCGCACAAATATTTTATTTGTGTTGGCGCCCTTGTTAACATTCTTGTTAACATGAATGGCGTATATGGTCCTATATGGACCTTTTTAATTTTTATATTAATTATCAAAAAATACTATTTTTTGAAATATATGTTAAGAATTATAAAAAGTAATAAGGCTATTTAATTAGCCTTTTTTAATTACTATGATTTTATTGTATGAAAATTAAATAGTTGATATAAAAACATCATAATAAGAAAATAATACATTGTTAAAAACAAAATGGTATGTTATAATTAATAAAAGAAAATGCTTTTTAATATTTAAATACAAAAGATATATATATTAATTAATAATGTTTTTTAAAAAACTTTATTTTAAAAAGGAAATAAAATATGAATTTTGGTCAATGGGTACAAACAATTTTATATATGATTGCCTCTATTGGTGCCTTATTAGTTGGTTTTGAGATGTTGAGTCATAATGTTACAAAATTAGCCAATAAGGAGTTGAAAAAATTATTTAACAAAACATCAAAGAGTCGTTTAGCCGGCGTAGGTATCGGAACAGGAGCCACAATGATTATGCAATCATCCGCTTCAGTAACCATTATGATTATTGGTTTCGTAAATGCTGGAATTATGTCTCTTTACCAAGCCACATCAATGATAATGGGAGCTAACATTGGTACAACCATTACAGCTCAACTTGCAGCCTTATCAGGTAGTGGTAATGGATTTAATTTTGGAGCATATGCATTAGGCTTTGCTGGAATTGGTATGATTATTGTAATGTTTTCTAAAAAGGAAAAAATGAAAACATTAGGTTATGCTTTAGCTGGATTTGGATTATTGTTCTTTGGATTAGAAACAATGTCTAATACCATGAAAACTCCTGCTGTTAAAGAACCTATTAGCAATTTATTATCAGGAATAAGTGGAAAAGGTGCACCTTTTATTTTATTCTTTTTAGGAATTGTGATTACAGGATTAGTTCAATCTTCATCACTAGTTACATCTATTGTTATATCTTTAGCAAGTGCTGGAATATATATTGGATGTGGGAAGGATGCTACTTCATTAAATAATAATGTTTTGTTTTTAATTTTGGGGACAAATATCGGAACATGTGTAACAACAGTTATTTCATCAATTGGTGCTTCAACAAACGCTAAAAGAGCCAGTTGCATTCACTTGTTGTTTAATGTTTTAGGATCTTTAATGTTTATGATATTTTTATTAATATATAAAGATTTTATGGCTGATACTTTTGTGAAACTTTTTAAGCGCCCTCAAAATCAAATAGCTATGTTCCACACTTTCTTTAATGTCGTTTGTACAATAATATTTATACCTTTTGTAAATTGGTTTGTTAAAATGTCAGAATTGATTATTAAAAACAAAGAAAGTAATCAAGAAGAAGTTACATATATCGATGAGCGTATGTTAAAATCTCCTTCAATTGCTCTTCACCAAGTGCGAAAAGAGATGTTCCAAATGTTAGAAAAAGCCAATGGAGCTTTAATTACGGCTCTTGATGCTTTTATTGATAAGGATGATTCTATTCATGAAAAGATAGATAGTATAAATCATGAATTAGATTTAACTAGTAAAAAGGTTGTCAAATACTTAGTTGAATTATCAAATGAAAATATTGTTTTTGAAGATGAATGTACTATTTCTTCATTCTATCGAACTTTAGATGATATATTGCGTATTGGTGAAATTGGGGATAACTTATGCAAATGTACTCGTCGCATTGTTAGAGAAGAAATGCCAATATCTGAATTCGCAGTAAGTGGTTTGCAAGAAATGAAGAGTAGAATTGAGCAATTATACAAATTAACTTCAAATATCTTTATATCTAAAAATATTAGTACTTTAAATGAAGCTAATACTGTTGAAGATTCAATCGACAATTTGCGAAAAGAATTAGTAGATAGTCACTTTGATCGCTTAAATCGAGGCGAGTGCAATCCAAATTCTAGTGGAGTATTTGTCAATTTGGTTAACAACTTAGAAAGAGCTGCTGACCATATGACTTATATTGCTAACAATGTAGATGAAGCTTTAAGGCAAAGAAAAAAACAACTTGTCAAATAGGAGAGAAAGAAGTATGAAAAAAGTAATTTGGGTTATTGTTTTACTTTTGACGTTATGTACTTTTGGATGTCAAAAAGAAGTACCTCCAATTAATGAGCCTCCAAAAGAAGAACCAGAAATTAATGATAATGAATTGACTTTTGATGAAAAGAAAGAGGAAATAATTACTTGGTTAAATTCTCAATTTAATAATTTAATAGTTGATAAGAATATTGTTTTTCCTCAAAAATATGAAAAATATAATGCACAAATTGAAGTCTTTTCTTTCTATGAAGAATATTTGAGCAGTGAAGGAACTTATAATGCCCCTGTACTTGATACAAAAACAGAATTATTATTTATTATAACTTTAGATGAACAAGAAATTGATATTTCAATTCCTATAGTTATTAAGGGTTGGGGCGATGAATTTGATGCAGTTCAAAAAGAAATAGAAGAGATGTTTAATAAACCATTATCTAGTAATGTTAATTTTCCGCTTGTTTCTTTAGTGGCTGATTGTAGTATTCGTTGGGAAAGCACTAATGAAAATATAATAACATCAAATGGTAGAGTTAATAAAGACCCTAATTATGATAGAGAAGTTTTGGTAAAATATTATGTTACTTATAATGGAGAAACTAAAGAATTTCAATTGACTTTAACAGTTTTAAAAATGTCAAACAATGAAAAAATCAGTTTAACAGCTGATTGGATTGAAACAGAAATATTTAAATCTAAAGAGATAACATCTAATTTAGATTTGGTTAGTAAATATGATTTATATAATGCCTTAATTATATGGGAAAGTTGGAATCCAACGGCTATAAGTGATAAGGGAATTTATCATAAGCCATTTAAAGACGAGGAAGTAATGCTTGATGCGAATATTATTGTTGGTGGGACAAGTGGTAGATATCGTTTTAATTTAATTGCTAAAGGAGAAAATGAAGAAAACATGTGGGAAAAAATTGAAAGCTTTTTAGACAAAATTAATGTAAAAGAAATCAAAAATCAAAAGTTTACTTTGTATGGATCTGAACTAGGATATGAATATGTTCCATCACAAAATATTGGTTATTTGCCATTCTATGATGAAAAAGAAATGGAAATTATTGTTGATTTATTACCAGATGATAGTCCTTTAAAACCTAACACATTAAGAAAAGAGACTAAATATATTGTTATTCACAATACTGGTATGGCTCATCCAAGTGCAACTGCTAAAGGTTTAAATGAATATATTCATACAACTACTCGTGTAGCTTCTTGGCACTTCTCTATTGATGATAAAGAAACTTATCAACAACTAGGAATTGATGAGGTTGGTTGGCATGCTGGAGATGGTTCACGCACATATTTAGAAACTTGGAGTGGTGGTATTGGTGGAGGAAATCAAAACGGAATTGGTATTGAATCTTGTGTTTATGAAGGTGTTGACTTTAATAAAGTAATGCGCCGTCTTGCTAAATTAACCGCAATGTTACTTATTAAATATGATTTAGATATTCAAGCTGTTAAACAACACAATGATTTTTCTGGTAAGGATTGTCCTCAAGTTATTCGTCATGCTAATCGTTGGGAAGAATTATTAGATTTAATTCGCTTAGAATACTTTGCCCAAACTGAATTAAAAGATGTTCACTTTGAATGGATATCTTTAAATCCTGAAATTATGGATAATGAAGGAACAGTAATTAATCATCCTGGAAATGAAACAACAATTAACTATAAAGTTAAAGTTACTTATCAAGGAGAAACTAAAGAATTTACTTATCAATCTAAGTTATTAAAATTAAATGATTAGGAGAAGAAGATGAAAAAAGTAATAGCGATAATGCTAATAGTATTATCATTGTGTTTGTTTGGTTGTAATGATAAAGATTCAACTCTTTCTCAAGCTGTTGAATGGGTTAAGGAAAACTATGAAGGAATAACTATTGAAGAAGATATTACATTTAAAGAAACTATTGAAGAATTTAATGCCACATTAAGTTGGGAAATAGAAAACAATGATTATTTAAATAGTGATGGATCATTAAATGGTTTACCTGAATATGATGAAGAAGTTAAGGTTAAAGTCATAGTTACTGCTAATAACGATTCATCAACATTAACTTTCACAATAACTATTAAAGGATATAGTGAAAAGTTTAATGGAGTAATTCTTGAACTTGATAATAGAATGAAAGAATATCAAGAAGTAAACTCTGATATAGAATTACCATTAACACTAACAAACAATAATAATACTTTTAGTTTAAAATGGGAATCAAGTAATAAACAAGTTATAAGTAATGATGGAAAAGTTAAACAAGGTAGTGATGATACTATAGTTACTTTAACTTGTCAAATCACTTTAGATAAGTATTCTAAAACTAAAGAATATCAAATTAAAGTCTTAAAAAATGATAGACAATTTGCTTTAGCTGAGGAATGGATACTTAATTGGTTTAAAGATAAGATTATAGATAGTGATATATCACTTCCGACTGAAATAGCAGAATATAATGCTAAAGTCACATGGACAAGTTTAAGTGAATATATCGATGATAATGGAAAATATACAGCTCCAATTTTAGATACGGTAGGAATGCTTGTTGCTTTAATAACAATTAATGGCGAAGAAGATGAATTTCTATTTGAGGTTAATATTAAAGGTTGGGGCGATGAATTTGATTATATTGAAGATTGGGTTAAAAGACAAATTAACCCAGTAGTCACTTCAACAATCAATTTACCAACCTTCTGTAATGCCTATCCAGAATCTACAATGTCTTGGAAAAGTTCTCGAGAAGATGTTTTAACATCAACCGGAAAAGTTTATAAACTTGATACAGAAGATGTTGAAGTGGTATTAACTTGTACAATTAATTATAATGGTAAAAGCAAAACATTTAATTATACTGTTACTGTTCCTCAAAAGAGTGATATTGAAAAGAATGTTGAAATAAGAGAATGGTTAGATTCCTTATTTAGTGATATTGAAGAGGTTAGTAGCGATTTGGATTTGCCATCTATTTATGAAAAATATCAAACAAAAATAACATGGGAAACAAATTCTCCGGGAGTTATTACTGAAAGTGGTAAATATCATACACCACTATTTGATAGAACTGTAGAGCTAACCGCCTCATTTAAGATGGGAAGTGAAAATTTTAAAGTGTCTTATAGATTTAAAACATATGGACAAGTAGCTAAAGATACTTGGGAAGCAGTTGATATGTTATTAAAATATATTGCTCTTGAAAGAATTACTAATCAAAAATATTTTACATATGGTTATCAAGCTGCATATAAAGAAAATGCTGTTACTAATTTGGGATATTTACCATTTTATGTAAATGAAAATAGCGAAAGAGTTCAAGAGATATTGGAATTAACTCATGGAAGAAATCGTACTGGTATTTTAAAAACAAGCACAGAATATATTGTTATTCATGATACTGCTAGTGCTGATCCTACAGCAACAGCTAGAGCTCATGCTAATTGGTTAAAAAGCATGACAAATGATCCAAACAATGATCAATGGGTTTCATGGCATTTTACTGTTGATGAAAAAGAAATAATTCAACATTTACCACTTGATGAAGTTGCATATCATGCTGGTGATGGTAGCCATGTTTTCGGCGATACATACTTTAATACCGATTATAACAAAGAAAGTATTGGCGGTGGTAATCGCAATGGTATTGGTATTGAAACTTGTGTAAACTATGGATCAGATTATAATATTACAATGAGAAAAACAGCTAAATTAGTTGCTGAATTATTGATCGAATACAATTTAGGAATTGATCGTGTTAAACAGCATAATGATTTTTCTGGCAAAGATTGTCCAATGACAATGAGACACGCTGGTCGCTGGCAAGAGTTTTTAACATTAGTTGAGATTGAATATTTTGCTAAGACTCGTCTAAAAGATGTTACTTTTAAATGGACATCATTATCACCTGATATTATGGATGATACAGGTAAAGTATTTAACCATCCAGGAAATGAAACAACTGTTAAATACAAAGTCGATGTTACTTATAATGGGGAAACAAAAACATTTGAATTTACATCAATATTAAATGCATTAAATTAAGAAAAGAGGTAATTAAAATGAAAGGTTTTTTTAAAGAATTTGGAGCATTTATTCGTCGTGGAAATGTAATTGATTTGGCTGTTGGTATGATTATTGGTACTGCTTTCAATAAGATTGTTAGTAGTTTAGTTAATGATATCATTATGCCTGCTGTTGGAAGTTTGTTAAATGTTAACATTACTGATGCCAAAGTAACATTAGTTCAAGAAGTTTTGGATAGCGAAGGCGAAATCGTAACTCCTGCTGTTACTTTAAATTATGGTCAATTTATTCAAACAATTATTGACTTCTTAATCATTGCTTTCTCAGTATTTGTAATTGTTAAAGTTATCACTGGTTTAAGAAATCGTGCTGAAGCTGCTAAGAAGAAAAAGGAAGAAGAGGCTGCCGCTTTAGAAGCTGCTGAAGCTCCTCAAGAACCTGTTGAAGAAGTTGCTCCAGCTCCAACAACCAATGAATTATTATCAGAGATTGTTGAACTATTAAAGAAAGACAAAGAGGAAGAAAAAGAATAATTTAAAAAGGCATCGTTTGATGTCTTTTTTTGTATTATTATAAAAAGTTTGTTTAAAGAAAATTTCCTTTTTTAAATTGCTAGAAAAAATAGGAATATAAAAAAAGAAATTAACTCTTTATTTTTTGAAGAAAAAGTGGTAAAATATATCGGTAAAGAAAAGGAGTGAAAATTTATGGCAGTTAAATTCGTTATGAAGGACGAACAAGTCAAAGAATTAAAAGAAAGAATTGCTGAACATAAGCAAAAACCAGGGCCTCTAATGCCTACGTTACATGACGCTCAACATATTTTTGGTTGTATTCCTATTCAAGTACAAAAAATTATTGCTGAGGAATTAGGAGAAAGTATTGCCAAAATAAATGGCGTTGTTACTTTTTATTCACGTTTTTCTATTGAACCTAAGGGTCAACATGTTGTTGGTGTTTGCTTAGGAACAGCGTGTTATGTTCGTGGTTCACAACAAATTCTTGACGCTGTTAGCGGAGAATTAAAAATTAAGGCTGGAGAAACAACTGAAGATGGTTTATTTGGTCTTGATGCCACAAGATGTATTGGAGCGTGTGGATTAGCGCCTGTATTTACTATTGATGGTAAAGTTTATGGTAGTGCCAACCCAACCATTGCAAGAAAAGCTATTTCTGAATATTTAGGTAAATAATCTAAAAAGAATATATAAACTACTTCAATGATATAAACGAAGTATGTTTATAGTTGTTGAAGTAAAAAAATAGAGGAGGAAGTATCATTTATTATGAAATCTATAGAAGATTTGAAAAAAGTAAAAGAAGAAATGGTTGATAAACTAAGTCTTCGTCGTACTAAAAATGGATATAAAGTGATTGTAGCAATGGGCGAAGTTGGACTTGCAGTTGGCGCAAGAGAGGTACTTAATTCATTAGCTCAAGAAGTATATGATAAGAACCTTCGCAATGCTACTGTTTTAATGGATGGCAATATGCCTATTGTTGAAGCAGATGGCGTTGTTGTTAAGGTAGTTGATCCTGAAGGAAAAGAAACATTATATGGCAAAGTTTGTCCTAAATGTGCTAAAAAAATAATATCTGAACATGTTGAGAAAGGTCAAGTTGTTAGTGACCTTGTTATCACAAAGTTTGGGGAATAGGAGAATATAATGGCAATTGTTAATGAAGTCGTAATTTGCGGTGGTACTGGATGTATTTCTGGTTCTTCTAAAGCCGTAAAAGAGGCATTTGATAAAGAACTTAAAGAATTAGGCTTACAAGACGAAGTGCAAGTATACATGAGTGGTTGCTTCGGATTGTGTGAAAAAGGACCTGTATGTGTTATCTTCCCTGATATGACATTCTATTCTCATATGAAACCAGAGGATGTTAAAGAAATTTGTGAAGAACATTTATTAAAAGGTAGAATTGTTAAAAGAAAAGCATATGCTGAATTAAATGAAGAAAAAGTAATGGAAATTAAGAAATTCCAAGAAATGAACTTCTATAAAAACCAAACTCGTATTGCTTTAAGAAACTGTGGATTAATTGATCCATATGATATTAAAGAATCAATTGGTAATGATGGTTATTTTGCTCTTGCTAAAGTTTTAACAGAGATGACTCCTGATGAAGTAATTCAAGTTGTTAAAGATTCTGGATTACGTGGACGTGGTGGAGCTGGTTTCCCTACGGGTTTGAAATGGAGTTTAGCTGCTGTTCATCGTGATGAAGGTAAACAAATGTATATCATTTGCAACGCCGATGAAGGTGACCCAGGAGCATTTATGGACCGTGCTGTTTTAGAGGGTGATCCTCACTCAGTAATTGAAGCTATGGCTATCGGTGGATATGCAATTGGTGCTAGCCAAGGTTATGTATATGTTAGAGCTGAATATCCATTAGCTGTTGAAAGATTAAATTATGCAATTAAAGAAGCTTATAAGAACGGATTACTTGGTAAGAATATTTTAGGAACAAAATTCTCATTTGACCTAGAAGCTCGTTTAGGTGCT
>CANQJU010000034.1 GCA_947624315.1 uncultured Bacilli bacterium
CATTATATAAAGCTTCCTTAGCATTTTTATCTAAATGATTGGTTGGTTCATCAAGCACTAATAAATTTGATGTCTCTAAACTTAATTTAGCAAAACGAACCCTTGTAAGTTCACCACCACTTAAAGCTTCTAGTTTCTTTAAAGCTAGTTCCCCAACAATCCCATATATACCCAATAAATCTCTAATCTTTTTATCTTCCATTAAAGGATAACTTTCTTTAATGTAATCAATAGCAGATATTTTTAAATCACCTTGATATTCTTGAGAGAAATAAACTATTTTGTTATAAAAAGGTATTTTATAAGTTCCTTTTAAAGGAGGAATAATTCCTAAAATGGTTTTAATAAAAGTACTTTTACCAATTCCATTTTTACCAGTTATAACAATTTTCTCCCCAAAATATATTTTTATATTTATCGCATCTAACAATGGTCTATCATATCCAATGACCAAATTTTTAGTAACAACAGCTTCACTATTAAAACTATTAGAAAAAGGAAAATTAAATTTGACTTTCTTAATAGTTGTAGGTTTTTCTAAAACCACAAGCTTGTCCAAAACTTTTTGACGACTTTGAGCTCTTTTTGTTGTTGTGGCTCGAGAAATATTTTTATCAATAAATTCTTGAGTTTTTTTAATAAATTTTTGTTGAGCAACATAATTAGCTTGATATTGCTTATCATTTAATTCCTTTTGTTTAAGATAATCATCATAATTACCTTTATATCTAACCAAAGTTTTGTTTTCAATTGCACATATTACATTACAAACTTGATTTAGAAAATTTTGATCATGACTCACAACAATAAATTCATGTTTATATCCTATTAAAAACTTAGCCAACCAATCAATATGTTGAACATCTAAAAAGTTAGTTGGTTCATCTAATAATAAAACATTTTTTTCTTCTAAAAGCATTTTGGCTAAAAATATTTTAGCCCTTTGTCCGCCACTTAAATTTTTCAAAATCCAAGAATCATCATAGTTTATTCCTAAACCATTAATAACATTAGATATTTTGGACTTTATCATATAAAAATCATTTTCTTCTAATTCATTTTGTATGCGATAAGCTTTATCTAAAATCTTATCATATTGGCTACTATCAACACTTTCTAATGATTTATACAAATCATTCATTTCCTTTTCTTTTTTATATAAATCATCATATACTTGATACAAATATTCATGAATAGTAACATCATCATAAATCTTTAAGTGTTGGTCTAAATATGAAAAACTATCTTCCTTTTCCCAAATGACTTTTCCTTCATCAGGAATAAGGCGATGAGCTAATAAGTTAAGTAGTGTTGATTTCCCACAGCCGTTAACTCCTACAAGTCCCATGTGGTCTTTAGGCAATAATCTCATATTTATGTTTTTTAATAATACTTCGCCACGATAACCAAAACTTAAATTTTCAACATCCAATATACTCATAATAATAATCTCACACAGTAAAGTATTTTAACATAAAATTGTTTTAAATACAATATTGTTATATCGCTTTCACTTTAATTTTTTACTAAATAAATAATAAATAATTTCCCCATCATCCCAAGGTGTTGGTATTTTCCCCATATTCTTATAACCGAAGCTTTCATACATTTTAAAAGCAAAGGGATGATCCTTGTGCACCATAAATTCAATTCCCTCATATCCTCTTTTTAAAACAACTTTTTCCATTTCTTGAAAAATGAATTTACCATATCCTTTATGTCTTTCACTTTCTTTAACCATAAAGCGTGATAAAGATAAATAATTATCATTAGTGATTCCTGTTTCTAAACATATTGAACCAACAATCTCTCCACCACAATCTAAAACATATAATCCCCCTTCTTCAAATGATTCATAAAAGTTGTCATATATAGGATATCCTTCATCCCATAAAGGATATGTCTTTTTAACATCTTCACACATTTTATATACAGTATCAATTTCCATTTCTAAAGCTTTTCGTAATTTCATTATTTCTTTTCCTTACTCATTTTATCTTTTTCATCTAAATATTCCCAACGTTCAAATTTAATCTCTAACTCTTTTTCTAATTCTTCTTTTTCTTTATATAATCTTTGAATAATTTGATAGTTAGTAATATTATCATCTATTTCTTTTTGCTTATCAAGAATTTTATTTTGAAGTTCATCTATTTCCTTTTCAATAGTTTCAAACTCTTTTTGCTCTAAATAGTTTAATTTAATTTTCTTTTCTTTTTCTTTCGGTTTAACGACTTTAACAACTTCTTGACTTTCATCAATTCGTTTTTCTAAATAATCGCTATAACCACCATTATAAGGTTTCCAAACCAAAGAAGAATCTAAAACTAAAACCCTATTAACAATTCGATCTAAAAAGTAGCGATCATGACTAACAACAATTACTGCTCCTTGAAAATCATTTAAATAGCTTTCTAGAATAGTTAATGTGGTAATATCTAGGTCATTTGTAGGTTCATCAAGCAGTAAGATATTAGGAGATTTCATTAATACTCCCAAAAGAGACAATCTTCTTTTCTCCCCACCAGATAATTTAGAGATGGGAATATATGGTTCTAAAAATAAAAAATTCTCTAACATTTGACTAGCGCTGATTAATCCTTCTTTAGTTTTTACAACTTCAGCAATATCTCTTATATAATCTATTATTCTTTTACTATTATCTAATTCTTCATTGTTTTGAGAAAAATAACCAATCTTTACTGTTTGGCCAATAATTACTTCTCCACTACTAGGTGCTTCAAGTCCCGCCATGATTTTCAATAAGCTTGTTTTTCCTCTACCATTTTTAGCAATCAAACCAATTCGCGCATCTTTATCAACATTAATGGAAAAATCTTTAAACAACAAAGTATCATAACTTTTGCTTACATTTATTAGTTCAATAGTTTTATTTCCTAATCGGCTTTCAATACTATCAATAACTAATTTCTTCTCAACTGTTTTTTCCCTATTTTGAAGCTCATTAAATCTCTCTACTCTTTGTTTTTCCTTAGTAGCTCGAGCTCGAGCTCCTCTTTTAATCCATTCATATTCTTTTCTTAAAAATGTTTGAATCTTTTTTTCTTGATTTAATAAACTCTCTTCTCTTAAAGCTTTTAACTCTAAATATTTTGAATAATTAGCATCATACTCATATATTTTCCCTTTATCGAGTTCAATTATTTTCCCAACAACTCTTTCTAAGAAATATCTATCATGAGTAATCATAACTAAAGTTTTAGCGTATTTTATTAAATATTTTTCTAACCATTCAATCATATCACTATCTAAATGGTTAGTTGGTTCATCTAACATTAAAATATCAGATGGCTTAACTAAAGCACACGCTAATGCAACTTTACGTTTTTCGCCACCTGATAAAGTTTTAATTTTTTTATTTAAATCAAACAATTCCAATTTAGTGAGAATGGCTTTAGCGTTATGTTCTTCGATGTCATCAGCTTGGCTATTTTTTAAAACTTCATCAAGAATATTATTTTCTTCATCAAGTTCAAGATTTTGGGGAAGATAACTAATCTTTATCTTGCCTATATGTTGTACTTCACCCTTATCAGCTTCTAAACGTCCAGCCAATATTTTTAAAAAAGTGCTCTTTCCACAGCCATTAAGACCAATAATACCGATTTTTTGACGCTCTTCAATATTTAAAGAAACATCATCGAGCAACTTCTTTTCTCCATAACTTTTCTGAATACCATCAACGATCATTAACATGTTATCACCATCTATAATTTATCTATTCATCATTTTCTTTTTTTAGATTAGGAATATTTTGATTAGCTTTTATTAATTCTAAGAATTTTTCATTTTTGCTTAGAAAATAGAAAACAATTGATCCCACCAATAACACACAAGCTTCTCCAATTGCAACAGAAACCGCAGAAGGGATAAATGGTAATTCTAATACAAAATATAACTCTGCCCCCACAATCACTCCATTAAATAAAACAGGATAAATAGCACTCACAAAAATGTTTTTCGATATCATTACTAATAGAACACTAAAAACAGTTGCAGTTGTTCCAAAGACAACATCAACAATTCCCATAGGACTAAAGATATTGGCGATTAAACATCCGACTATTAAGGAAATACTATAATCCTTTCTAAAAAAACATAGCAGTACAAGTATCTCTGCTACTCTAAATTGAATATCACCATAGGCAATAAAACCTAAGGCTAAAGTTAAGGCTACATACAAACTAGCCACAATTGCTAATCTAGCAACGTCTTTCACTTTCATAATAAATCTCCTTGTTTTTTATATTTAAGATGGTTAGGCAAGGAACATCTTATGATTTATTATATCATTTTTCCATTTGTTTTGCAATTAAAAAAGTAGCTTATATAAAGCTACCTAATCAATTAATCCTTTTGAATTATAAAGACAATTATCAATCATAATAACTAATGCCAAATAAAACTCAATGTTTTCTTTTTCATCATTAAATATAGTTACCTCATATGCATCTCCAAAAGGCATTACAACTTTAGTAATTTTTACTTTTGGTTCTTCATTAAACATAATATTAATATTGCGACTATATAAATCACCATCAATTTTAAAATCACCAAATTTGCTACGAACACTAAATCTATGTTTAAAGAAAGCTAATCTTTTCTTTATACTAGCTATTTTTTCTCTTTTCCTTTTTAAAACATATTTAGGTAAAATTCTTAATAGTTTCTTTTTTATCGTATAAATTAATTCATCATCGATATTTCTAAAAATTTTTACCTTTACAGCTATACTAATTATCTTTTCTTTGGCATAATAAACTTCATTTTCATTTTCATCATAGATATGATATTCATCACCGAAGGATATAAATTTTTGAAGTATGTAAAATTTTTGCATATTTTTTCCTTAATTTTTAATATTTTTTTAATAAAATTTTAAATATTATTAAATGATTATTTCCTATTTTAATATTTATTTTATTAATATTTTCATTATTATTTTTTATATTTTTATAAATAATATACATATTTTTATTTAAAAAGTGAACCACTTCCTAAGGAAAAAGATTCACTTTTTATTTTGTCTATAGATTTTTTGATAAACGTATTAGATGTTTCTTATATTAATGAAAGCCACCTTTTACGAAATCGATACAGCTGTTATAATAATCTTTAATTTCGTTTTCATCTGCTTGTTTAGTTAAGTATCTTTGAATACACATATTTCCAATCATTTTTATAACGTTCATAAAGCTTGTGAAATTCTTTTTCTTTTGAACTTCAACTGGGAAATAAGCTAAATCAACTTGATTTTGTTTTTCAATTACCTCAGGGATAATTCTTTCAGTTTTATCAGAATTTTGATTAAATAATGTGGCAAATGCATTAATCTTAAATTGTCTGTTTTCTTCACTTGATAACTTATCAATTTCATTAGAAAACTTAATCTTTAAGGCTTCATAAATGTCATTATTTGTTTCTTCTAAATATTTTTCGAACTTCTTTTTATCAATTCCATACATATATTCTAAAACATAAACGAACAAATCATTTACATCATAGAAATATTGATAAAAACTTCCACGAGGAATTTCAGCGTCTTTTACTATATTGGCTATTACTGCTTTTTCAAGTGGAACGCGTGAAAACTCCTTTTTAGCAGCTCTTAGAATTCTTAGTCTCTTATCCTTAGGTAAATTTAAAAATGTTCTTGTTGGCATATTCTAACCTCCATTCATTTAAAATCTGTCACATAAAGATAATTTATATATCTATATATATATTATCATTTTTTTTATTTTTTGTCAAGTATAAATAAATTTTTTTGAATTTTTTTGAATTTTAAAAAATTTTTTCAAATTCATTATTTTCTTCAACTTTCTCTTTTATTATTATGGTATAAGTATTAATAAAAGTATTAGCAATGGAAATAGAAATTGCTACAGAATTGATGATTGTAGCATAAGAATCAAAAATAGTATCATTTGTCCACTCACTTTTAGAAAAATCATACACTCTATTAGTCTGATCTTTTTTGATATTTCTTCTTTTTATTAAAGATACATTGCTATTTTGGCATAGAACAAAAAAAGGAAAAGTTATGGCTTTTAAAAACTCTTTGGCTACTTTTTTTCTTATATAAGAATAACTATTTATTTCTTTTCTCATTTCTTGGGCTATCTTTAAAAACTCTTTACCTCCGCCTAAACAGTATCCTTTTTCTTTTGAACTTTGAACAACTTTTATACCATCACAAGCTTTGCACTTTCTTTTTTCCAGTTCTAAATCACTAAAGGCTCCAATATATAAATATGCAACACCTTTATTAAAACTAGCAATGCGTTTTCGCAATTCTTCTTTTTGATAATCATTATTAAGGTTTTTATATTCATCTGCTATCTTTTTTTGATACTCAATAACTTTATCAGTTTGTTTAAAAAAGAATGTTGAAAAAGATGAATTGATTAGTACCTTTTCGCATTCTCCCAATTTAATATTTTCAATTTCTTCTATTGATTGATAAATATCTTGAGAATAAAAGGAAGTATTGGTTAAAGTTAATAAGTCAATAAGAGTATTCTTATCTTCTTTTAATTCATCCTTCATTTTAATAACAAATATCTTATCATTATTTTTAATATTATTCATAATTATTTTCTTCTTAACTTCGCGTTCAATTTCTTTAATTATTAATAATAAATTACGCTTATGACATTTATTTTTTAAAATATTTAAGTTTTCACTATTAATAGTTATATCACTTATAAATATTAAAGGATCATTTATCTCTCCATTTTCATTAATATTATTATCATAAATTCCATAATTGCAATGATATCCTCTTTCTATATTAATATAGCTATTTTCTTTGTTTGAAGAACGAACAATAATTTCCCCCTCTAATCCTACTTCATTAATGGCTTGATTAAATAATTGGCTTAATTCTAAATCGCATGTTGAAACAAAAAATAATTTTTGCAAAACATTTATATTATTAACTTTTTTTACATTTTTATCCAATTCTTTAGTAAATAGCTGAAAACAATCTTGGATTGTTGAGATAATTGTTTGGGGAGAAAAACCTAGTTGCAATAACTTAAAACATCTCTTTATTAATGCATATGCAATTATAATAGTTGTAGTTGTTCCATCACCTACTGTACCATTCATTTGATTAGCAGCTTCAATTAATATTTTAGCTCCTATTTGTTCAATATTATCAGTTAAAGATATTGAATTTACAATTGATACACCATCATCAACAATTATCATATGACTATCAAAATCTAAAATGGCATATTGAGCAATTGGCCCAAAAGTATTCTTAGTTGCTTTATAAACTTTACTTATTCCTTTCAGAAGTTTTCTTCTCACTTTTTTATTATAATAAATCATATAACTTTCCTCAATTAATTTTATGCATATTATTTTAATGTAATGAGTTAATATAAATAAAAGTTGTTAATGTTTATAAATTATACGCTATAATTGTATAATAAAAAAGGATTGATTTTAATGATATAATATCATCTAATCAATCCTTTTTAAGAAGTGTATTATCTATAATATTACTATAGAATAGTTTCTATAATAATTACTATATCAAATATAAATTTTATTATTCTTCAACTTCAATTCGTTCAGGGCAATAATCGCATTGACCATCTTTTGGTTTAGCATCTTCATGCTCTAATGGTTTTCCATCTTTTGTAATATTAGCTTCTTCACATGTTGTTCCTTCTAGTTCAAGAACATATGCTCCTGTAACCTCACTTAATTCTAATGATACATTTTTCTCCCAATCCATTGCATTAGGATATTGAGTCCAATATTTAATCTTTCCTATAACTTTACTGTCAGCAACTTTTACTTTTGGACCTTCAGTATATTTTAATGTCCAGAAATAAACATCTAGTGCGTAATTATCCATATCTATAAGTAACTGAGAGTCATTAATTACTTCTACTGTACCGCTATTGCAAGATAAAACAATTTTACAATCTTTATCGTTTCTAGCATCTAATGTAACTTTATTAAGTGTTAAGTTAGTATAATTTTGAATTAAAATCTTAACATATATTCCATTTGCAGCAATTATTGTACCATCAGTAATTACAACTTTATTTGCTGAGTGTAAAATTTGGAATCCATTTGTTTTAGTTCCTGTTGAACCAACTGGGTCACTTGCAATTGTATATGTATGACCATTTAAATTAATTGTTAATGATTTTTCAATTACAATTCCTACACCAGCTTTTTCATCAGCTAATAATTCGATTATAGCGCCTTCTTCAGCGGCTTTGACAGCATCCTCTAATTTGTCATATCCCATTAATTTAGAACCATTCTTTAAAACGACATTACATTCATGCTCACATCTAGTACATTTATTACTTTCGCCTTCTAAATTATGAGGTAGTTCACTTCCATTTAAAGTTATTTCAGCTTTATCACAAGTTGTACTGCCTAAAACAAATGAATAGTTACCATCAATATTTTTCATTATTACAACAAGTTTCTTTTCCCATTCATTAAATTTAGTATTAGGCTCTTCTGTTACTTTTCCATCTTCATCAACTTTATATTCTTTTATATTTGTATAATAGTTGATTACACCATCAATTGTTGTTTTTATTTTTTCATCAGCTTTTTCATTAAATTTAACTTCACGTGGAGATGATGGAATGTAAGCATTTTGTAATTCTAAATCAAGAGCAACAACTCCTTCTTTACCTAAAACTTCGCCACCATTTACTGTTAAGTTTCCAGCATTAGCAGATACTACATATCCTTCAGTTAAATTTGTTCCATCTAATACAACATCTGTTAATGTTAAATTACTATAATTTTGAATGACAAATTTTAAAGATTCTTGTCCAGCTTTAACAGCTATAGTACCATTTTTAATAGTTACTGAACATACTTCTTTATCATTTGCTACATTATTATTGCACCAAGGACTGATATGTAATACTTGGTTACTAATATCAAATGAACCAACAC
>CANQJU010000035.1 GCA_947624315.1 uncultured Bacilli bacterium
AAATACCAAATAAATTAATGTTAATACTAATCCACTAAAAACAACTATTAATATGGATAAACCAATACTATTAGAAGCTTTTTCATCTTCTTTTCTCCCCAAACTTAAACTTACAAAGGCACATGCTCCATCTCCAATCATTACCGCAATAGCTAAAGCAATAACTGTCAAAGGAAACACAACTGTATTTGCCGCATTTCCATATGATCCTAAATAACTCGCATTAGCAATAAATATTTGATCTACAATATTATATAAAGCACCAACTAATAATGAGATAATGCAAGGTAAGGCATATTTCCTCATTAATTTTCCAACTTTTTCTGTTTCTAGAAATCCTTGTTCTACTTGTTCCATAATTTCCTCCATATAAATAAAAAAATTGCGCAAATCCAAAACTGGACTTACGCAATTTATGCTACTCGTTATAATTATTTTATCATTTTTTAAAAATTTTTTCAAATAAAAAAATATTTTTTACAATTTTTTAAAATCAAAAAGATCCTTTACTTCAATATTTAAGGCAACAGCTATTTTTTCAATATTTCTTAAAGTTATATTCTTTTCTGCTCTTTCTATTTGTCCTATATAAGTTCGATGTAATCCAGATATATCTCCTAATTCCTCTTGAGAAATACCGGCATTAGTTCTAAGTTCTTTTAATCTTTGTCCAAATAACTTATTAATATTTTCTTTCATATTTTTTATTCCTTTTCCATATATAATATATTAAAGAAATTAAACTTTAATTTCAACAGCCTATAAGTAGCATTTGCCATTTTTTGTTTTTTATTCATCCGATAAATAAAAAAATCTCTAAATAGCCTATACATTTAGAGATACAAATACTTATTTTAAATTCTTAAAATCAAATAAATCTTTCACATCAATATCTAAAGAAAGAGCAATCTTTTCAATGTTCTTTAAAGAAATATTTTTCTCAGCTCTTTCAATTTGTCCAATATAAGTGCGATGCAATCCTGATAAACTTCCCAATTGTTCTTGAGAAATACCAATATTATTTCTAAGTTCTTTTACCCTTTGACCAAACAAAGTTACCAATCTACTTTCATCTTTCATAGTTATAAACCTTCTTCGTATATATATTAATTAAAATTATGGTAAATTTCAACAGCCTATAAGTAGCATTTACATTTTTTTACTTTTTTTGTTTTGAAAAATAAAAATGTCTATAAATATTTATGTTGTTTTTAGATACTAAAAGTAGTAAAATATATTATATTTATAGGAGCAAACTATGATATTATCGATAAAAGAAAATAGAACGAAAGATATGACAGTTGGCAATCCTCTTAAAATTATTATCATTATTGCTTTCACTATTTAGTGGCAATGCCTTTCAACAACTCTATAATATTGTTGATACAATGGTTGCGGGATATAATTTGGGAGATGAGGCCATTTCAGCAATTGGTTCTACCAATTCCCTTTATTCATTAATCATCAATTTGGCTTTTGGATTAAATGCTGGATATTCTATTGTCATGACTAGATACTTTGGTAGAAAAGATATGGATAATTTGCGAAAATCAGTAGCCTTTTCTATTATATATAATATGACTATTGGTATTGTCTTAACTATCTTTTCAACAATCTTTTTAAAACAATTAATGCATTTAATAAAAGTCCCTGATGAGATTTTTGATAATGCTTATGCCTATTTCATTATTATATTAGGTGGTATGCTATCAACTATTCTTTATAACATGTTTGCGGGAATATTAAGAGCTGTGGGCAACAGCAAAATGCCATTATATTTTTTAATTCTTTCAAGTGGAATTAATATATGTATGGACTTATTGTTTGTTATGGTATTTAATTGGGGTATTATGGGTTTAGCTCTAGCCACAATCACAGCCCAAACAATATCAGCATTAGTTAGTGGCATTTATTTATGGAAATATTATAAAGAAATTATTCCAAATAAAAAAGATTTTCAATGGAATAAATTATTATGCAAAGCTCTATTTTCCATGGGGATATCTATGGCTCTTATGAGTTGTGTAGTATCATTAGGTTCTGTTTTTTTCCAAGGAGCAACCAATGAACTGGGGTCACAAATAATTACAGCTCATACAACAGCAAGAAAAATAATAGGGATACTAAATCTTCCCATCAGTTCACTATCAACAGCTCTATCAACATTTGTTGGTCAAAACTATGGAGCTAATAAAATGGAAAGAATTAGGTCGACTTTGTTCAAAGTTATTTTATTAGTTGTTATTATATCTGTAATATTTTTTATACTTGTTTTTCTTTTGGGCAAATGGTTATTAATTGCCTTAACAAATTCAAAAGATGAAGAAATGTTAAAAAATGGTATACTGAGCTTAAGAATTCATTTTTCAATGTTCCCTGCTTTAGGAATTCTTTTATGCTTAAGAAATGCACTACAAGCAATGGGACATAAAGTTACTCCTGTAATATCAAGTTCTATGGAATTGGGATTAAAATTACTTTCAGTATTTTCTTTTATTCCAAAATATGGATTTATTGCCGTATGCTTAACTGAACCAGTTATTTGGGGAGTTTGTATGATTTTCTTAGTAATCGTTTATATATATTTAGTAAAAATAAAAAAAATATATAATATAGAAAAATATTTATGTATATTAAAAAAGCAAAGGTTAATTAAATCCTTTGCTTTTTTTAGTTTTTTTGTAAATAACTTATATTAACGTGAATTAATATACCAATTATTATTATTTTTTAGTGATAAATATCTTTAATAAATATACTCATATATAGTGGGTAACATTTTATTTTAGGATTTGTACAATTTACATTATTCATAGATAATTTTATTCCATAATTAATATTATTCTTTTCAATAATATTTTTAAAACTTATTGATTTAGTATTGTGTCCTGCTTTAATCTCTATTGGAACAATTTCATTATTTAATAATGTAACAAAATCAATTTCGAGTTTTTCATCTCTTCGATAATAATAAAGAGGAATGTTATTTTCCAATAATATTTGGGCAATCACATTTTCAAATATTCCACCTTTAAATATTCCACAATTTCCTTTTAAAACTTCATATTGTACATTACCTTCATACATAGCCAAAAGCAATCCTGTATCATTAAAGTATAATTTAAAACTTTTTAAATCGCGATATGCTCTTAAAGGTTTATCAAAAGTTTTTAATCTATAAATTTGATGAGCAAGTCCTGAATCAATAATCCATTTAATACTAGAATTATAATATCTAACATTACCGCAATTTTTAACAAGCTTGTATTGATATTTTTTATTATCTTTTGCAAGTTGATTAGGAATAGAATCATAACATTCCCTTACCTTTTCTTTAATATCTTTAGATGCATAATTAGCTAAATCATAATAATAATCATTCAATATTCTTTTTTGAGCTTCTACTACTAATCTAATATCTAATGTTTTCACAAAAATATTTACAACTTCTGGCATTCCTCCAACAACAACATATTGTAAAAACAATTCGTTTAATTTCTCGTGAATTGCTTCTGGCAACATCTTTTCTTCTTTGTAATAAGTTTCATATTGATCTATTAAATCTGAACCATATCCTAAAGCCCATAAAAATTCTTCAAAATTCATAGGACTCATTTTCAATGTCTCAACATATCCAACTGGATAAGAAGAAACATTTCCTATCGCAATTTCTAACATAGACCCGCTTGTGATTACATCAAATCTTCCATCTATGGCAAATGATTTTAATGCAGTTAAAACATTAGGGCAAACTTGTACTTCATCAAAAAATAATAAGGTCTTTCCTTCAATAATTGGTACTTTTGTATTATATGATGTTAGTTGAATAAGTAAAGAATCAATTGTTAATGCTCCATTAAATAAATCTCTTGCATTAACATCTAATTCAAAATTAATTTCATATAAATAATCATAATTATTTTTAGCAAATTCTCTAATTAAATATGTTTTTCCAACTTGTCTTGCACCAAATAAAATTAAAGGTTTATTTCTTTTGTTTGCTTTCCAATTCAACAATGCATTTATTAACTTTCTTTTCATATTTAACCTCTATTTATAATTAAATTATAATATTGCTTCGAAAAAATGCAAGAAATATATATTTTACCTTCGAAAAAAATGCAAGAAATATATATTTTTCCTTCGAAAAAAATGCATATAAATAAATCATATTTTTAAAATTTTATACTTGTGTTTTTTATCTTTTTTATTCTAACAATAATTACAAAAATTATTTTATTTGAAATAAAAAACACATTAGATTTAAATAATCAATACATGATTACTTATCTAATGTGTTTATTTTATCTTACTATAATAAATCTCTTTTTTCTTGTGAATAATTTTTATAGTAAACAGGTGTTTGATTTTTTTGTTCTTCTTTTTGACTCTTTCTCTTTTGACGAACAAATGTATAAACACCAGCACCAACTAAAACAGATGTTCCTGAGACTGTGAGAGCTATATTATTTGGTGATTGTTCTTCTGTGCTTTCTTCTTCAGAAACAGAGTCAGTTGGTTCACTTTCAACATAAATTATTTGTTTAAAAGAAGAAACGAAATATAAACCACTTAAGACAATTAACAAAAGTAAAATTTTAATTTTCTTTTTCATCTTTTTTATTCACTGTAGGTGATTTTTGCTCTTCACCTGAAATTTGAACATCTTTTTCAGATAATGGAAGTGGTTCTTCGTCTTTTAAATAACATATAGAAAAACAAATATTTTTTAAATGACAAATTAAATATATTTGGTTTTAAAAAACAATTATCATTTTTATGCAATTTTCACAAATCTAAATACTCATAAATAAAAACCACCAAAGTCATATTAGCTATTGGTGGTTTATCAAATAGATATCTATTATTAACTTAATAATTTTTTTATAACATTAGCAATATCATCTTGCACTTCTAATGCTTTTTCTTTAATCTCATTAGGTACAAAAGCATACTGATTATTAATTCTTATTAGATATGCATCTTTAAGATTATATGTTAGTGCTTCAAATGGATATCTTATAATACTAGGTGTATTAAATCCTGCTCCTAATTCTAAAAATAAAATCTTTCTATTTTTATTATCTTTTATAAATCTTTTAAAAGCATTATTATGTTCATGCCAACAATCATCTTTAACAAAAAAATGCAATAAATATATACTTTTTTATTATCATATACAAAGCCTAAATAAATTTTAATATATTAATTAAACTTATTTCAATTTATGTTTAATCACGATAAAATTGTGCTTGTTTATCAAACATTTTAGTATAGATTCCGTCTTTTTCATATAATTCCTTATGTGTACCATATTCAATAACTTGTCCATCACTAAATACCGCTACTTTGTCTGCAAGTTGCACTGCTGATAATCGATGTGTTATTAAAATAGCGCCTTTATCTCTAATCATATTATGAAACTGTGTGTAAATTTCAAACTCGGCATTCGGGTCAAGAGCTGCTGTTGGTTCATCAAGTATAAATATCTCTCCTCCCTTATAGCATGCTCGAGCTATTGCAAACCTTTGCTCTTCTCCTCCAGATGGTTCTATCCCTTCAGGATTTATTTCTTTACCAATTTGTGTATCTGCTCCATATTTAAGTTTTGAAATCAAAGAAGAAATATGCGATTCTTCACAAACACGATTAAATAATTCTTTATCATAAGGTTTTGAAAGAACAATGTTTTCTCTAATTGAAAACATATATGTAGCGCAATCTTGAAAAACAGATGCAAATAGTGCTTGGTACTCGTCATAATTATATAATTTTATATTCACACCATTAAGTAGTATTTCACCAGATGTAGGCTCATATAAACGAGTTAATAATTTTACAAATGTAGATTTGCCAGCTCCATTTTCACCGACAATACACAGTTTTTCATTACATAAAATTTTCAAGTTTAAATTCTTTATCGCATAAATTTCACTTCCCGGATAGCAAAAACTAACATTTTTAAATTCTATACAAGACGTTTCTGATACAACTGGAGATATTTCTCCAATATTTTTTTTATTTGGAAGTTTCATAAATTCTTCTAATTCTTCAATTTTCATGCAAAATTCAGATAAGTTTAAATAGGCATTTATTACTGAAGAGATACCACTTGAAAACTGACTAACTGCTGATAAATATATTGTCATTGTACCTACACTTAACATCCCTTTTAAAACATTAATAATAAGGTAACTATAAACAACAAAAGTTTGAAAAAAATTGGTAAGATAAACAATCAAATTCACCTTGCTATCAGTTTTTATTTTTTTAAATGTTACATCATCAACATTTCTTTGTGTTTCATCTATTTTTTCAACTAACATTGATGAAACCTTGTATAATCGATTTTCTTTTGCATAATCAAAATTTTGTAACATATAAGATAGTCCCCATGATTTTCTACTATATAAACTAAACTCTTTACGTAATTCAAAATTTTTCTTATCCTTCCATTTTATCATACAGCCATTTAATATTGCCATAAGTAAAATTAATACTAATAATAAAGGATTTAAGATGGAAATAATTACTACTATTGAAAATAAAGATATTATTGAAGTTATAATATTTCCTATTATATCAATAATTTTGCTTGCATCACTAATTACCTCTTCAGAACGCTCACTTAACTGTTGAATATCTGGATCTTCAACATATGAATAATCCATTTCAGAAACATATAGTCGAAAGTCATACATTAGCGCACGAGTAATCTCATTATTTTTTTGTTGAAGACGTTCGTTAAATAAAATATTTATCAAATTCCAAATAAGTGGTGCTCCAACTATCAAAGCTAGATATAAGCAAATATAGGGAACGCGTTTTTCAGTTGTTAATTCATTAATTATTAAACCTGGTGCAATCATGAGTGCTAACGGAACACAAACTCTAAATATTGCTATAAAAAATTTAGAAATAATATATCGTTTGCCATTTTTTTGCTTACCAATCATTCGAAATAAAAAAACCGTATTATTTTTTATTTTTTTTATATTCCTAATCATCATAATAAATATTCCCTTCTTTTATATATTTGTCGCCAGGTTTTGCACTAAGTATCCCAGGAACATTTTCAAAAACAAATACGCTCGGTTTATAATGGTTGACAATTTTAACAAAGCTTTCAAACAGGTAATTTCTATAATCCTCTTTCATAGATTTTGGATCTTGAGCCCTTCCAGCAATAGAGTATGCTTGACAAGGTGGTCCGCCAATAATCACATCAACTTTTTTATTATTTATAACTCCATCCAATCCTTTTGTGACGATTAAATTATCGTTATATTCTTCATATAGTTTTTTTGTTTCCTCCGACCAATTACCTTTTAAAAGCTCATCAGTTTTTTGGACATCAAATAAAACCACAGCTTTTTTTGCATGGTTTATTGTGTAATTCCATCTTTTTACTAGATTATTTCTTAAAGTATCTACCATCGGTTTTTCCCATTCAACATGAGCTAAAAAATTGAATTTTCCTTGTTCTAGGAAACCTTCTGATAATCCTCCTGCACCAGCAAATAAATCTATAGCATTTAGCTTTGACATTTATTTTGCCTCCTCATTTTGCAAATCAATATTGTTTTTTTCAAACAACTCTTGTAATTTTATTTTTGCAATTTTGGTAGGTTCGTAATAGCCGTTTTCCCATCTGTTCACAGTAGAAAATGAAACATCTAATATTTCACTCAATTTTTTTTGAGAGATATTTAATTTTGCTCTTAGTTTTAAAATTGCATTTGCGTAATTTGTTTTCATTAAAGCACCTTCTTCTAGCCCTCGCACTTTATATAAAATTATAGCACTTTATTTAAAAAAAGTCTAATAAAATAATTATTTTGTCGAACACTTGAATTTGCATGATACCCTTTCGTCACCTATCGTCGTCTTTCGTCTCCTTTCGTCATCTATCGTCTCCTATCGTCACCAATCGTCGCCACCCTGATTTAAGGCATCAAAAAAAGTCCTAGAAAAATGCAACTTCTGCACTTCCTAAGACCTAATTTTCTTTAAAAACATATAGACGTTGGGAGTCGAACTCTATAAAAAACAGACTGACACATTGTATCAATCTGGTTCTTTCAATATGGTACACCCTCGGGGATTCGAACCCCGGACCCACTGATTAAGAGTCAGTTGCTCTGCCAGCTGAGCTAAGGGTGCATTTTAAAGTCATTTGCACTAGTGACTATTTGATATTTTATCATAAAGCGAGCTAAAAGGCAAGAGAAAAATAACATTTGTTAAAAAATAAGTGCTCGTTTGAGCACTTATTATTTAATGATTTCGCCGATAGTTCCAGGAACAACAAATCCAGCATTTGATTCATCAGTATCAATATGCATTGCTTTAGAGAAATCTGAACGTACACGTACAACTACATCTCCAAATACTAATGATCTGAATTCATTTACAACCTTTACACTAACAATTTCTTTATCAGCTAAATTTAATTCAACAGCATCTTCTGGTGTTAAATGAATATGTCTTTTAGCTACAATAACACCTTCTGCTAAATCGATTTCTCCACAAGGTCCAACGATTTTGCATCCTGGAGTTCCCTTAAGATCTCCACTTTCACGAATAGCAATGTCAACACCTAATGTTCTTGCATCAGTTGCTGAAATTTCAACTTGTGTAGCACTACGAAGTGGGCCTAAAATAGAAACATTAGCTATTGATTTTTTAGGACCAACAAGTGTTACTCTTTCCTCACAAGCAAATTGTCCAGGTTGAGACAATGCTTTCTTAAATGTTAATTTGGCATCTTCACCAAATAATTTTTTTAAATCATCTTCACATAAATGAACATGTCTT
>CANQJU010000036.1 GCA_947624315.1 uncultured Bacilli bacterium
ACTTTGATCAGCTCGAAATTCTTCGCGTCGATGGATTAAATAAACGGTATTACAAATATTAGTTAGATACAAAGCTTCCTCAAAAGCAGAGTTTCCACCACCTATTACAGCTACTTTTTTATTTTTATAAAAATTACCATCACAAACAGCACACCAAGATATTCCTCTGCCACTAAATTTGCCCTCATTAGGAACGCCTAATTTTTTATGAATTGTTCCAAGAGCCAAAATAACAGTTTTAGATAAAAATGTTTCTTTTTGAGTTATCACATTAAAAACATCTTTATCCTTTTTAACATCTAAAACTTCATATCCTAAAAAATCAATGCCTAAGTTTGTCACTTGTTCAAACATTTTCATAGATAAATCAGTTCCATTGATAGAATTATACCCGGGATAGTTTTCTATTATATTGGTATTAACCATAGCTCCACCAGGAGCATTTTTTTCAATAATTCCTACTTTCAAACCATTTCTCGCCCCATAAATTGCACTAGTCATACCAGCAGGTCCACAACCAATTATTAAAATGTCATACATGAATTTCCTCCAGTAATTGAACTATATCACTTATGTTTTCAATTACATAATCTGCACCGCTATTTAATAAAGCTTCTTTTGATGTCCCTGATTGCATAACTCCGATTCCTAAAACATTAGCATTGTGAGCAGTTTGCATATCACAAGGTCCATCACCAATATAGATGCATTGATCATTAAAATGTTTTTGAGCCTTGAAAATTCCTTCAGGATGAGGTTTAGGATTAGTAACTTCATCAACACCTAAGATGTAATCAAAACAATTTATAAGTCCTTTTTCTTTGAGTCCAGATTCAATAGCCTCATGAACTTTGTTAGAAAAGATAGCTAACGTATATCCTTTCTCCTTTAATTCATTCAAAGTTTCTAAAGTTTTAGGAAAACATTTTAAATATTGGCTTTGCAATGATGTACTAATCTTTCGATATTCTTTGAACATAAATTCAACTTCATTATCATTGCAACCAATTTTTTTGAATGTATCACGTAATGATGGCCCAAAAAAGCTCCTAAGATCTTCTTCTGTATATTTATAAGTAGGTAAAAATCGCTTAAATAATGTGATAAAATTTTGCCTAATTAACTCATAAGTATCTAAAATTGTTCCATCTAAATCAAACAAAAGTACCATTTCTTTTCCTCATTTCCTGTAAACCAATCATATCCATTAACTTATAACATAGTGCCCCAAAAGCAACGCCCGAAACATTTAGGATTATATCTACTAAATCAAAAACACCTGTTTTTGTTATCAATTGTATAATTTCAAATAAAATTATAATTAATAATGCATATAAACCATTCATAAAATATTTTTCTTTAATGCTTAAAAGAATAATAATTAAAGGAAAAAACAAGAAAAAATTACCAAAAATATTAATAAAAACAATCTCATTTTCCCACATTATTCTTAACCATTTTCCTAAATATAAATCAACTGAATAGGTTATATCAACTTGATGACGAAAAGTCATAAACATCAATAACATAATTAAATAAAGAATTAAACTTACGCGATAACAACTAAAATAGTATGTTGTTATAAAACCTATAAAAGCTATAGTCAAATATATTTCTGTATGACTATAAAAAATATCTAATTTATTAACAACTGCTCTAATAAAATAATAAAATAATCCTACTAAAATAACACCACATAAAGCCGGTAAAACATTCTTCCTAATATTCATCTTTTATAAAACCTTCTTTAAGAATTGTCCTGTATATGATTTTTCTACATTAGCCACTTCTTCTGGCGTTCCACAAGCCACGATTTCCCCGCCATTATTACCACCTTCAGGTCCTAAATCAATTATATAATCAGCTGTTTTAATAACATCCAAATTGTGTTCAATAATAACAACAGTTGCTCCTTGTTCAACAATATAATTTATTACATCTAATAATTTTCTAACATCATCAGTATGCAATCCTGTAGTTGGTTCATCCAATAAATATATTGTATTCGCCGTAATTTTTCTTTGTAATTCACTAGCCAACTTAACTCTTTGGGCCTCACCACCAGATAATGTTGTAGCGCTTTGGCCCAATTTAATATAACCCAAACCAACATTATTTAAAGTTTCAAGTTTATTTTTAATCATAGGAATATTACTAAAGAAACTAACTGCTTCTTCTACTGTCATATCCAAGACATCAGCAATAGACTTACCCTTATATTTAACCTCTAGAGTTTCTTGATTATATCTTTTACCATGACACTCTTCACATGGAACATAAACATCAGGTAAGAAATGCATTTCAATACGTATTACTCCATCTCCCCAACATCTTTCACATCGTCCACCTTTAACATTAAATGAAAATCGTCCTTTATTATAACCTCTCATTTTTGCTTCAACTGTCTCAGCAAATAAATCACGAATATTATCAAATACTCCTGTATAAGTAGCAGGATTGCTTCGTGGAGTTCTACCTATTGGGGATTGGTCAATGTCAATAACTCTATCAAAATCTTTCCATCCAATAATCTCATCACATTTTCCAGGAACACATTTAGAATGATAAATATTTTTCATCAATCCTTTTAATAGTGTTTCATTAATTAATGTTGATTTCCCACTACCACTAACACCAGTTATTACTGTTAGAACACCTTCAGGAATAGAAACGTTAATATGTTTAAGATTATTTTCAGAAGCATTAATTATTTGTAAAGTTCTTCCATTTCCCTTTCTTCTTTGCGAAGGAACAGGGATAAACTTTTTCTTAGACAAGTATTGACCAGTTAAACTATTTTCATTAGCCATGACTTCTTCTGGAGTTCCATAGGCAATAACCTCACCACCATGAAGACCAGCCGCAGGTCCAATATCAATCAAATAGTCAGATTTCATCATCATTTCCTCATCATGTTCAACAACTATTAATGTGTTTCCTAAGTCTCTCATTTCCTTTAAGGCATCGATTAATTTTGCATTATCTCTTTGGTGAAGACCGATTGATGGCTCATCTAAGACATATAATACTCCTGATAAATGAGAACCTATTTGGGTGGCCAATCTTATTCTTTGACTTTCACCACCTGATAAGGTAGCACTTAATCTTGATAATGTTAAATACTCCAATCCAACATTAATTAAAAAGTTCAAACGATCCTTAATCTCTTTGAAAATTAAGAAAGATATTGTCTTTTCTGATTCGCTTAATTTTAGTGAATTAATAAAATCTAAAGCTTCAGCTATTGTCATTTGTGTAAATTCATAAATATTTTTTCCGCCAACAAGAACACTTAAAGCTTCTTTTGATAATCTTTTCCCACCACACTTTGGACAAGGAACATCAGCTAAATAACTGTTATAATATTCACGGGAAAAACTAGAGGTTGTTTGCATATATCTTCTTTCAATTAGTTTAGCAATACCTTCAATATAAGTAGTCTTTCGATAAGTATTTTGACCACTTGTTGTGATTTCATATGTTATTGGTTCTCTAGAACCATTTAATATTATATCTTTTTCTTCATTAGTTAATTCTTCATATGGTTTGTCTAAATCAATATTATAATAATCTGTTAGTTTAACAAAAGTTTGCCATTCAATATTATCAGTATCAACAATATTTTTTAAATATCTTATAGCACCTTTTCTAATAGATTTTTGTGGGTCAGTAATAAGTAATCTTTCATCAACCTTTTGCATAACTCCCAAGCCCTTACATTCATCGCATGCTCCAAAAGGAGAATTGAATGAAAACAAGCGAGGTTCAAGTTTAGAAATAGAAAAATCGCAATATGGGCAAGATAAATGCTCACTAAATATTTGTTCTTTATCATTAATTGATACTAAGACTTTGCCATCGCCAAACTTTAAAGCAGTTTCAAGGGATGCGTATAATCGACTTTTAACTTCTTCACGCAATTTAACTCTATCAACTATAATTTCAATACTATGATTTTTATTTTTGTCTAAAGAAATATCATCATCAACATCGAATACTTCTCCATCAACTCTTATACGTGAAAATCCTTCTTTACGAATTAGTTCTAAAGTTTTTTCATGAGTTCCTTTTCTGCCAATAACAATTGGACTATAAATAATTACTCGTGCTTCTTCTTCACCCAAATATATTTTTTCAAGCATTTGATTAATTGTTTGCGCTTCTATTTCCACATGATGTGTGGGACAATAGGCTTTACCAATTCGAGCATATAACAAACGCAAATAATCATATATTTCAGTTACTGTTCCAACAGTTGAACGAGGATTTTTATTTGTTGTTTTTTGATCAATAGAGATTGCTGGAGATAATCCTTCAATAGAATCAACATCAGGTTTATCCATATTTCCTAAAAATTGACGAGCATATGCTGATAGACTTTCAACATATCTTCTTTGTCCTTCCGCATAAATGGTATCAAAAGCTAATGATGTTTTACCACTACCACTTACACCAGTCATAACAACTAATTTTTCTTTAGGTATTTTTATACTAATGTTTTTTAAATTGTTGGCTCTTGCTCCTTTAACAACAATATATTTTTCCATTATATCACCTTTTAATCATTTCTAAGAATTCTTGCTCGCTAATAATTTTAATATTTAATTCTTCAGCTTTAGTTTTCTTGCTACCAGCATCACTACCAGCCACAACAAAAGATGTTTTTTTACTAACACTACTAGCGGCATTTCCCCCCATATCTTCAATTATTTTCGTAGCCTCTTCTCTTGTTAAAGATTCTAACTTACCAGTTAAAACAATTGTCATTCCCTTGAATATTTGTTCATTTTCATTTACTTCTTCAATAGGATTAATTCCTAAACTTTGTAATTCACGAACTAAATCACTATTTTTAGCCATGTAATTAACTAAACTATTGGCAATAGCTTCACCAATATCTTTAATATTCAATAAGTCATTATAACTTGCCTTTAGTAAATTATCGAGTGAACCATATTGTTTAGCCAATATTTTAGATATTTTCCCTCCAACAAATCTAATGCCTAAAGATGTAATAACTTTATCTAAAGAATTGTTTTTAGAATTTTCAATGGCATCAAGAAGTGATTGAACACTTTTTTCTCCTAATCCTTCTATCATTTCTAATTCAGATTGATAATTTTTCAATCGATAAATATCTGTTATCTTCTTTAAATATCCTCTTCTAAATAAATCTTCAACTAACTTTTCTCCTAAGCCATCAATATCCATACATCCACGAGAAGCAAAATATACTAATCCCGCCCTTATTCTTCCTGGGCATTCTTCATTTAAACAATAATGAACGGCTTCATCTTTAGCCCTTACTAATTCACTTCCACATTCTGGACATTTATCTATCATATAAAATGGTTTAACATCACTTCCACGGCGATCAAAGTTAACGCGAACGACTTCAGGAATAATTTCCCCGGCTTTTCTAACCAAAACATAATCACCAATACGAATATCGCGATCAATAATGAAATCTTCATTATTTAAAGTTGCTCTTTGTACTAAACTTCCAGCAATCATAACCGGTTCTAAAACAGCATTAGGAGTAATATTTCCCGTTCTACCAACAGTAAAAATAATATTTAACATTTTAGTTTCTACTTCTAAAGCAGGAAACTTATAAGCAACAGCCCATTTAGGAGTTTTAATAGTATAGCCAATTGCTTCTTGCATATCAAAGTTATCAACTTTTATAACAACTCCATCAGTTTCATAATCTAAATCTTTACGAGTATCTTTCCATTTTTCAATATAATTAATAACATCATCGATATTTTCACAATATTCATAATTAGGATTAACACTAAAACCTACTTTTTCTAAAAACTTTAAAGCTTCATATTGACCTTGTAATCCATATTGTTTAGGATTAACAATTGTATAATTAAAAATATCCAAATTTCTCTTGCGAGTTATTTCTGGGTTTAATTGCCTTAAAGATCCTCCTGCCGCATTACGAGGATTTTTAAACAAAGTTTCCCCATTTTTTTCTCGTATATTATTCAAATAATTGAGAACTGATTTCTTCATATATACTTCACCACGAAGTTCAATACTCATATTATTGGCAAGTTTTTTCGGTAAACTATTAATAGTATTCATGTTTGCGGTAATATTTTCTCCAACAAGTCCATTTCCTCTAGTTGATCCTAAAACAAATTTACCATTTTCATAGCTAGCATTACTAGCAATACCATCTATTTTTAATTCACAAACATAATGGGGATTAAATCCTTCTTTTCTAATGCGCATATCAAAATCTCTTAGTTCATTGCAATTAAAAACATCTGCCAAAGAAAGCATTGGAGTTTGATAATATATCTTTTCAAGCTCAGTCTCTTGAAAATCACCTACACGTCTTGTGGGTGAATTAGGTAAAATATATTCAGGATATTGATTTTCTAATGTTTCTAATTCTCTTAACAAACTATCATATTCATAATCTGATACTAAAGAAACATCATTGTTATAATATTCTTGACTATATTTATTTAATAATTCGACTAATTCTTTTATTTTTTCTTGAGGATTCATAATTCCACCTTTATTTGTCATTCTTTCTTATTATTATCATTATAGCACATTTTATCTATATTTAAAATTAAAATAGTATTTTTTTATAAATTAAAAATCTTCTAATTAAAGAAGATTTATTAATTCTTATTTTTTTTATTTAATGCGGGATGGGTTAAATCTAACTTAACCAATCTTTTTTCACTATTGAAAAATATTTGACCTACATTTCCATCAATAGCAACAATGATGCCATCACCAAAAATGGTATGAGTTACTTCATCTCCAAGGCGATAAACACTTGGATCTTTAGGTTCATTATTTATAGATATTTCTTTCTTTTGAACCTCAACCATTCTGTCTCCAATTGGCAAATCATCATATTCATAGTCATTATCATATTTTTTAGAAAGAGGATGTTTGCCTAAAAACTCTAGTAGGAAAATAGATGGACCATTTTTAAAGTAAGTACCATATAGCATTCTTTGACGAGCTAAAGTCATATAGAGTCTTCTACGAGCTCTAGTACAGGCAACATAAGCCACTCTTCTTTCTTCTTCTAAATTAACATTTTCATCTAACTTAAAAGAATTAGGGAAAATGCTATCTTCAAAACCTACCAAAAACACATAATCAAATTCTAATCCTTTAACAGAATGAATTGTTGAAACAGTAATTCCATATTTATTTTCTTTTTGATTTTGTAAATAATCATCAGATAAAATAGCCTCATCAAAAGCAAATTTCAATTTGTCAGCACGTGAAGCAATTTCACCATCATTTTCAACTTGATATAGAATACTTTTGAACTCTTGAAGGTTGGCTAAACGATCTTCAGCATCATCATCTTCATCCTTAAGGTATTTTACATATTCAATTCTATCAATCAATTCATCAAAGAGAGTTAATAAATCTGTTTCCTCCATTTTATTTCGAAACTCAATAATTAAATTTTTAAATTCCATTAATGTATCAAATTTTGATTTAGGAAAAATTGATTTACAACTATCTAAAGCATCAAACAAATTTAATTTATACTCTTTTTTTATTCTTTCAATTTTTTCAACTGAACTACTTCCTATATTTCGAGAAGGAACATTAATTATTCTTTTAAAACTATGTAAATCATTATGATTAATAATTAGCTTTAAATATGCGATAACATCTTTTATTTCTCTTCTTCGTAAATATGAAATACCACCATATACCTTATAAGGCATATTATATCTTATTAATCCCAATTCAAAGTTTCTTAATAGCACCGAACTGCGATACAAAATAGCAAAATTCTCATAAGAATTTTCATCATTTTTTAAGGAAGCAATCTCATTTAAAACATATTCAACTTCATCACGTTCATTGTTAGCTTCAAAAATTGTTACATCTTTGTTAGTTCCAGCAATCTCGGAAAATAGTTCTTTTTTTTCTCTTTCCTTGTTATTGCTTATTAATCTATTGCAACCATCAAGAATAATTTGACTTGAGCGATAATTTTGGGTCAAAGTAAATTTATGAAACTCAGGAAAATCCTTTTTAAATAATAATGTATTTTCATAATTAGCTCCCCGAAAGCTATAAATACTTTGATCATCATCACCAACAACAAACAAGTTGCGATGTTCTTGAGATAACATCTTAACAATTTGATATTGAATTAAATTTGTATCTTGAAATTCATCAACTAATATATATTGATATCTTTGACGATATTTATTTAAAATGTCTTTATGATATAAAAATAATTGTTTAACTTTAATTAATAAATCATCAAAATCCAATAAATTTAGGCTTTGCATTTTTTCTTCATATAAGCCTAATATCTTATTATCAAAAGGATCATTTGATTTCATATCAAAACATTTTAAATCTCCAATTGTTCTTTGATAAGAACGTGCAAGTTTTTTATCATAATCATTTTCTGCTAGAACTTCACTAATAATCTTAAGTTGTTCCTCATCATCAATAATTGAAAATGATTTATCATAACCTAAGACATCAATATCACGTCGCAAAATCTTAGCACATAGAGAATGAAATGTACAAATGGTAGTCATATGGGCATCAAAAGTTAATAACTTTACAAGCCTTTCTTTCATTTCATTAGCAGCTTTATTAGTGAAAGTTATTGCTAGGATATTTAAAGGATTTATCTTTTTTTCATTAATCATATATGCAATACGATAAGTCAAAGTCCTAGTTTTTCCACTTCCAGCACCAGCAAATACAATTGTTGGGCCATCAACATCTAATATGGCTTCTTTTTGCGCTTG
>CANQJU010000037.1 GCA_947624315.1 uncultured Bacilli bacterium
CTAAATTAAGAGAAATTATAGTTTTTAACAGTGTTACTTTAGAAGATTTAATTGTTTTAATTATTTTCTGTTTAGCATCATTTACTGATTTTTTAGATGGTCATATTGCTAGAAAATATAATTTGGTTACTAATTTTGGAAAATTTATGGATCCTTTAGCTGACAAACTTTTAGTTTTAACTGCTTTAATCTTCCTTATTGAAAGAGGAAAGTTAACAGCTTTTGGAGTTGGCTTAGGATTTACTGTAACTATCATTTTAGCTAGAGAGTTTGCTGTTACAGGTTTAAGAGTTTTAGCTGCTAATAATAATTGTGTAATTGCAGCTAGTAAACTTGGAAAAGCTAAAACTGTTTCACAAATGCTCATGATTATTTTGTTGATAATTAATGGTTTTCCAATATCTTTATTGGGAGGCAATAGTAAAGATATTTTAACAATCGTTTTAACAAGTATTGTAACAATTTTAACAATCGTGTCAGGAATTGATTATTTTGTTAAAAATAAAAATGTTTTTAAAGAGAAAGAAGGATGAAAGACTAATGCCAGAAGAAAAAGAAAGAAATAAAGCCTTAGATGAAGCTTTTAAAACTATCGAAAAGAAATTTGGTAAAGGTTCAGTTATGCAACTCGGTGATAAAGCTGATATGGATATCGAAGTTATTTCTAGTGGATCAATATCACTTGATATGGCATTAGGAGTTGGAGGATATCCAAAAGGAAGAATCATTGAGATTTATGGACCTGAAAGTAGTGGTAAAACAACTTTTGCTTTACATGCTATCGCTCAAGCTCAAAAGCAAGGAGGAGTTGCAGCCTTTATTGATGCTGAACATGCTCTTGATCCTAAGTATGCTAAAGCTCTAGGAGTTGATGTTGATAATTTGATTGTTTCACAACCTGATACTGGTGAGCAAGCTTTGGAAATTGCTGAACACTTAATTAGAAGTGGAGCAATTGCTATAGTTGTTGTTGATTCAGTTGCTGCCTTAGTTCCTAAAGCAGAAATTGATGGTGATATGGGGGATTCTCATATTGGTAATCAAGCTCGATTAATGTCTCAAGCTATGCGTAAACTTAGTGGTACAATTAGTAAAACAAATACAATTGCTATTTTCATTAATCAAATTCGTGAAAAAGTTGGTGTTTTATTTGGTAGCCCTGAAACAACATCAGGTGGAAGAGCATTGAAATTCTATGCTACAATTCGCCTTGATATTCGTCGAGTTGAACAAATCAAACAAGGAACAGAAGTTATTGGTAACTTAACAAGAATTAAGGTTGTTAAAAACAAAGTAGCTCCACCATTTAAAACTGTTGATGTTGATTTAATTTATGGTGAAGGTGTATCACGTGAAGCTGAACTTTTAGATTTGGCTGTTAACAATGATATTATTGTTAAAAGTGGAGCATGGTTCTCATACAATGATGAAAAATTAGGTCAAGGTCGTGAGAACGTTAAAGAATTCTTAAAACAAAATCCTAATTTCAGTCAAGAAATTGAAAATAAAATTAGAGAAGTTTTAAAAAACAAATAAGAGTATAAGCAGTAAAATAGGAATAACTATTATTACTGCTTTTTTATTTAGCTTGGGCATTTTGTCTACTTTACATTTTTATTTGACTATTTTTGGGCTTTGTAGTATAATAAGTTGTACGTTTTAAGTAATTTTTATATGCTTAAATTATAAGTATATTATTTATTAATATATTTAAACAAAAAATGGAGGTTAATATAGTATGATGGGAACATTTTTAAGTGTTCAAAACACTGTGCTCTATATATTAATTGCCATTATTGCTGTAACTCTAGGTATTGGAGTTGGAATTTTTATAATACGTGAACATTATAAAAAGTTAGGAAAAACTTCTAATAAAATTATTGAAGATGCTAAATTATTAGCAGAAGAGAATCGTAAAAAAGAAGTTTTGGAAACTAAAAAAGAGTTACATTTGTTGAAACAAGATGCTGAAAAAGAAATACGTCAATTGAGAAGTGAAGCTGATAAGGAGATTAAAGACAAACGTAAATCAGCTAATGATTTAGAACAAAAACTGTTACAAAGAGAAGAACGATTAGATAATCGTAGTACTAACTTGGACAAAAGAGAAGAAACTTTAAATCAAAAAGAACAAAAAATTGATCAAAAGAAAATTGATCTTGAGAAACAATATAGCAAAGTGGATGAATTAATCGAAGAGCAAAATCGAAAACTCGTAGAAATTTCTGGATTAAAAGTCGAGGATGCTAAGAAGATTATCCTAGAACGTGTTGAAGAAGAAATGTCACTAGAAATATCTGTGGCAATTAAAGAAGCTGAAGAAAAAACCAAAGTTGAATCTAAGAAGAAAGCTCAAGCTTTATTAGCAAATGCTATTCAACAATATGCTAGTGAAGCTGTAGCTGAAAAAACTGTGTCTGTTGTTCCTCTTCCAAATGATGAAATGAAAGGTCGTATAATCGGTCGTGAAGGAAGAAATATCAGAGCAATTGAAGCATCTACAGGTGTTGATTTAATTATTGATGATACTCCTGAAGCTGTTGTATTATCTTGTTTTGATCCTATTCGTCGTGAAATTGCTAGAAGAACACTTGAAACTCTTATTTCTGATGGACGTATTCAACCATCAAGAATTGAAGAACTTGTAAATAAGTATCGTAAAGAATTAGATACTGAACTTCGTGAAACAGGTGAAAAAGCTGTTTTCGAAACTGGAATCGGTAAGGTTCATCCCGAATTAATTAAATTAATTGGTAGGTTAAAATTTAGAACAAGTTATGGGCAAAATGCATTGTCCCATTCCCTAGAAGTAGCTTATTTAACTGGTAAATTAGCTGCTGAAATAGGTTTAAATGAAACATTAGCTAGAAGGGCTGGTTTGCTTCATGATATTGGAAAAGCTGCTGATCATGAAATGGAAGGAAGCCATGTTGAAATTGGTGTTGAACTTGCAAATAGATACCATGAAAATGAAGTTGTTATAGATGCTATTGCATCCCATCACGGTGATAAAGAACCAACATCAATTATTGCTCAATTAGTTGCCGCTGCTGATACGTTATCAGCCGCTAGACCTGGTGCTAGAAGTGAATCGCTTGAAAATTATATTAAGCGATTAACGCAACTGGAGGATATTTGTAATGATTTTAAAGGAGTAGATAAATCATATGCTTTACAAGCTGGTAGAGAAATTCGTATTCTTGTTAAACCAGAAGAAGTTGATGACAATACTGCTCATAAATTAGCTAGAGATGTTCGAGTAAAGATCGAAAATACTTTGAACTATCCTGGTACAATTAAAGTTACAGTTATTCGTGAAATTAGAGCACAAGAAACTGCGAAATAGAAAACATAGTGGCTTATTTATAAGCCACTTTTATTTATTAGATTGGAGAAAATATGAAAATTTTATTTGTTGGAGATGTGTTTTCTAAACTCGGTCGAGAAACATTTGCTAAAAATCTGCAAAGAATAAAAGAAGAAAAAAAAATAAATTTTATAATTGTTAATGGTGAAAATATATCCCACGGAAAAGGAATGAATGAGGGACATTATCATTGGCTTGTTTCTCAGGGGGTAAATGTAATTACTTTAGGAAATCATTCTTTTCAACAAAGAAGTATATATAATGTTATTGATAATGCTAGTAATATTGTAAGACCATATAATTTTAAAGAAGGTCCTGGCAAAGGATATACAACTATTAATTATAATGGTTTAAAGATTACTGTTTTTCAAATGATAGGTAAAATTTTTATGGATGAGAATAATTATTCACCATTTGAAAAAACTAATGAACTTTTGGAAAATGTTAAAAGTGATATTTATATATGTGATTTTCATGCGGAGACAACGAGTGAAAAAATTGCTTTTGGGTATGCCTTTGATGGTAAAGTTAATGCTATTTTAGGTACACATACTCATGTACAAACAAGTGATGCGAGAATTCTAGAAAATGGAACAGCTTATATTACTGATGTTGGTATGACTGGACCATTAGACGGAGTTATCGGTGTTAAAAAATCAGTAATAATTGATAGATATATGAATCAAGGAAAACAAAAATTTGAACCTGAAGAAACAGGTAAAACTCAATTTTGTGCTGTAATTATTGAAATAGACGATAGAACCCTAAAAACGACAACAATCGACCCAATATATGTGATAGAATAATTGTATAAACAAGCATAAATTTAGAATGTTTTACATATAATTTTATGACCATATTAAATAGGAGGAAATATTATGGATGTATTAAAAGTTTCATCAAAATCTAAACCAAACTCAGTAGCAGGAGCTCTTGCGAATTCATTCAAATCAAGAGAAGCTGTAGAAATTCAAGCCATAGGGGCAGGTGCATTAAATCAAGCAATTAAAGCAATTGCCATTGCTAGAGGATATGTTGCTCCTTCAGGAAAGGATTTAGTCTGTGTTCCAGCATTTAGTGACATTGAAATTGAAGGAGAGGAAAGAACAGCAATTAAGTTGATTGTTAAAGCATTGTAAGAAGCATCTATTAAGGTGCTTTTTTTTGAAATTATGTACATTGTTTTAAAAAAAAATAATTGTTTTTTTATAGCTAATTGTATATAATAATTATGGTGAAGAAAATGGGAAAGATAAATTTGCCTTTGTTAGAAACTGAACGATTATACTTGCGAGAAGTAGAAGAAAGTGATACCTATGATATGTATGAATATGCTCAACTTCCCAATGTTGGGCCAGTAGCTGGATGGGAACCACATATTTCTCCTTCATATACAAAATCAGTTATTAAGATGTTTAGAAATAAATATCAATATGGACAATTAGGTGTTTTTGCTATTGTTTTAAAATCAACTGGAAAAATGATTGGAACAGTAGAACTTCATACCTATGTAAAAGGTCATAAAGCTGAACTTGGTTATACTGTTAGTCCATATTTTTGGGGAAACGGTTATGCATATGAAGCTTCTAAGGCCGTTATTGCTTGGGGATTTGATGAATTAATGTTAAAAAGAATTGAATGTAGTGCTTATACAACTAATTTTCAATCAAATCGCGTATGTGAAAAGTTAAAATTGACTTATGAAGGAATAAAAAGAAAAGGATATATGTTATATGATGGCAGTGTTCATGATGTTTCATGTTATTCTATCACTGATGATGATTTTTATTCGATGGTAAGAAAAGGCGAATGGTAATGTAAATTATTGCAACAGGCATATAACTATGCTTGTTTTATTTTTGTGAGGTATGATATGGAATGGAGTTTATTGTTTTTTGTTAATACCATAATGTTAGGAATTGGCTTATCGATGGATGCTTTTACTGTTTCCATTACTAATGGTTTAAGCAATAGTCAAATGAAAAATCGCAAAGCTTTAATTATTGCTTTAGTATTTGGTATTTTTCAAGGTATAATGCCAATAATAGGATGGTTATGTGTTCATACTATTGTTCAATATTTTGAAAAATTTGTAAACTATATTCCATGGATTGCTTTAGTTTTGTTGCTTTATCTGGGAATAAAAATGATAGTAGATGGAGTAAAACACAAAAATATTGAAAAAGAAGAACACCTTAGTTTAAAAAAAATATTAATTCAGGGTATTGCTACATCTATTGATGCTTTATCTGTTGGTTTTACGATTGCTGAATATAATTTTTTAATGGCATTTGTGGCTGTAATAATTATTGCTTTGATTACTTTTGGAATATGTTATGGTGGTGTAATTATTGGTAAAAAATTTGGCGCTGGCTTATCAAATAAAGCTGAAATATTTGGGGGAATTATTTTAATATTAGTTGGCTTAGAAATATTTTTAACATCTATTTTTGGATAAAAAATTTAAATAACGTTTACATGAATAAAGTGTTGTCAAAAGTGGTATAACTTGGTATAATATCTAAGTAAATAAATCGTATATGCTTGAAGATATGGTTCAAGCGTTTCTACCCTATTACCGTAAATAATGGGACTACGATGCATACTTAAATATTTGAAGTTGAACAAACTTCACTTTTTAGTTTTGCATAGGTGAGTCCTGTATTTAATACAGGACTTTTATGATTTTTTTACACCCACAAAAATTATTTAAGGAGGTTTGTTCATGCAAACAAATGAAAAACAAAAAAAAGATTTTTGGGGTATTAAAAAGGCAGGATCAAGCATCAAAGTAGAAATCTTTGCTGGTATTGCTACATTCTTAGCAATGGCTTACATCCTAACTGTTAACCCCAATCAAATTTTATGGGGCGGAACTGCTGACCCTAGATGGTCATCAGTATTCTTAGCTACCGCAATCGGAGCTGTTATTGGTACATTATTAATGGCTTTCTTAGCCAAAATGCCTTACGCTCAAGCATCTGGTATGGGATTAAATGCCATGATTGGTACTATCGTTGGTGGATCAATGGGATTTGCGTTCTCATACGGAAATGCCATGTTAATTGTTTTAATTGATGGTATTTTATTCTTATTAGTTTCTATTATTCCTATTGGAAAAAATAAGCAAACAGGTAAACTAATTACTTTACGTGAAAAGATTTTTGATGGTATTCCTAAATCAGTTCGTACTGCTATTACTGTTGGTATCGGACTATTTATTGCTTTTATCGGCTTTCAAAATGCTAATATTATTGTTGATAGCCCATATACATTACTTGATTTTGTTAATCTAACTGACAAAGCTAATTGGGCTTCAGGTGGAGTTGCATGTCAAGCAGTTGTTGCTTTATTCGGATTATTTGTTATTGCTGTATTAAGCTTTTTCAAAGTTAAAGGTTCAGTTATTATTGGTATTTTAGCTGCTACAGTTTTAGGACTTCCTCTAGGAGTTACTAATTTTGATGTTTTGTTAGGTAAGACACCTGGTGTTACTTGGAAATTCTGGGAAAACTTTGCTAGTTTCTTTAGTTTTGATCCAGCTAAAGGTGGTATTTTCTTATCTGCCTTTACTGAAGGATTTAAACTTCCTGAAGGTTCAATTATGACTGTAATTATGTTAGTTATTACATTTGGTATGATTGATATGTTTGATACAATGGGTACAGTTGTTGGTTGTGCAACTAATGCTGGCTTAATTGATGAAGATGGTAAACCATTAAATTATGATAAGATTATGTATTCTGATTCAATCGCTACTGTTGCTGGTGCTGCTTTAGGTACTTCTACAGTAACAACGTTTGTTGAAAGTGGTGCAGGTGTTGCTGCTGGTGGTAAAACTGGTTTAACAGCTTTCGTTGCTGCTTTATTATTCTTCTTATCAATTTTCTTACTTCCATTATTTGCCTTCATTCCTAGTGCAGCTGCTGCTTCAGCATTAATCTATGTAGGCGTATTAATGATGGCAAATGTTAAAAATATCGATTTCTCAAGTATTAAAAATGCTGTTCCAGCATTCTTAACAATTGTAATTATGCCATTTGCATATTCAATTACTAAAGGTATCGGTGTTGGATTAATTTCATATGTTATTTTATCAGTTGTAATTTATTTAGTTGATTTAATTAAATATTGTAGCAATAAAGAAAAATATGAAAAACCAAAATTTGAAGTTTCAGTTGTGGCAATAGTTGTAACATGTTTATTCTTGTTCTACTTCTTAATGCCTACAGTTATTAAATAATAAATTTTAACAAAATAAAGCTCCTTTCTTTAAAAATGAAAAGAGCTTTTTTTAATATAAAAAGGACTAATTGTTATTTTTATCTAGATCAATTAGTCCTTTATTTTATTTACTATTTTTCACTTTCTGAAGGCTTTTCATTATTTTCGTCTTTTTCTTTTGGTAAAATCCAGTTAAGAAGAATACCAACTACAGCAGTCAAAGCCATTCCTGTGAAACTGAAACTACCAAAGTTAAGAACAGCACCACCAATACCAATAACTAACATAACAGAAACAATTATTAAGTTTCTTGTTTTTGTTAAGTCAACATTAGCATCTTGCAATGTCTTTAATCCATTAGAAGCAATGAATCCGTATAATATTAAACATATACCACCTAGTACACAATTAGGAATTGAAGCAATAATTGTTGTAAAGACATTAACAAATGATAAGCAAATAGCAATAACAGCTGCTCCACCTGTAACCCATACACTACCTATTTTAGTAATTCCAACAACAGAAGTATTTTCACCATATGAAGTATTAGCTGGTCCACCAATAACACCCGCAAAAGCAGTTGCTACACCATCTCCTAATAGAGTTCTATGTAGACCTGGATCAACTATATAATCTTGTCCTGTAATTTTTCCTAAAACTTTATGATCTCCTATGTGTTCACAGATTGTTGCAAATGCTAGAGGAATAACTGAAATAGCAGCTGCAAAATTAATTTTAACCATAGAAATACCTAATCCAAACTCTTGGTCTTTCCAACCTAGTATTGTAAACTCAGGAATTTTAAACCATTGTGCTGGATGAGTAATTACTTCTCTAATAGCTGTAAAATCAATTAAAGCTCCATAATCACCATTAGGAATAAAACCAAATATAACTGATAATATATATCCAAAGACAATACCAACTAAGAAAGGGATAACCTTTAGGAATCCTTTAGCTTTAATTGCTACAAAAGCAA
>CANQJU010000038.1 GCA_947624315.1 uncultured Bacilli bacterium
CTCTGGAAGTCTCACATCAATTGTAACATAACAGTGGTGAGCCCAAATAGTTATAAAATAACTTGTAAAGAATGGTTGAATGTGCTATAATATACATTGATAAATTTGTTGCTTTAGAAAAAACACATTAAATACAATAAGGAGGTATTTATGAACTACAAAGAGGCTTCAAAAGATTTTTTAGAAAATGAGAAACAGTTTCATCTAGGAGTTATTCCTACTGAACAATCAAATCCAATTACTCGTAATTTGAGTGCAACAATTGCTAAAGATACTGCTGAAGGAATTAAAATGATTCTTGCTGCAGATGTTAATATCGCACCAGTTGCTGAAAAAGCATTTAAATCAAAAGAATTTAAAATGTTTGTCAATGATTTAAAGCGTGTATTAGATGAACGTAAAAAATTCGTCTTCTCAAGCGTTGGAGCATCAGGACGTATGGCAATTCAATTAGATGGTGCATGGCGTTTCTTCTGGCAAGAAATGGCTAGAAAATTACCTGTTCGTAAAGAACAATTTGCTGAATTATGTGAATGCTGTAATTCTTTCACTACTGGTGGAGATAGAGCTTTAGTTCGTTCTGTTGAAAACTTTGAAGATTATATGACATTTGGTGCTCAACAAATTATCGAAGCAGGTGTTGGTGAAGGCGATATCGTTATTGCTCTAAGTGAATGTGGATTATCTGCTAGTATTAATGGTTCAGCAGTTGAAGCTGATAATCAAAAATGTAATACATATTATTTATATTGCAATCCAAAGGAAATTTTATGTGAACACTTAGATAGAGCTAGAGTTGTTTTCGAACATAAAAATATTGTTAAAATTCCTTTATTTGTTGGAAATATGGCTGTTGCTGGTTCTACACGTATGCAAGTAACTACTGTTGAATTATTAGTTGCTGGTGCTGCTTTAGAGTTGGCTGCTAATATGTGGTTAAGAGAAAACTTAAATGAAGATGAATTAAAACTTGCTGGTATTGGAGCATTAGAAGCTACACAATATGCTAAAGAATTTAAAAAATTAAATAAAGCATTATCTAGTGGTAAAGCTTTACAAGGATTAGTTCAAGCTGTTGAATATGAAAAAAATACTTATGATCAAAAAGGTTTAATTACATATGTTACTCATGATTATCTATTAGATATTATGACTGATACAACTGAACGTCAACCAACATTTACTTTACCTCCATTCAGAAAATTCGATGATACTGAATCAGAAGTAAGTTGGGCATATGTAAAAGATCCTCTATATCCTAATAAAGTAGCATGGCAACATGTTTTCCGTCGTCCAATCAAAGGATTAGAATGGACAAAAGAAGATTACATTCGCATGAAAGCTGCTCAATCAATTATTGATAACCCTCCTGCAGTAGGTGCAGAAGAAGTTGAAAAATATTGCATAGGATATGAAGATGATCCATCAAGATACAGCCGCAAACCTGCAAGATTAGTATGTATGGATATTAATGGTTCTGCCAATGAAGAAGTTATGGCTTGGTTCAAGAAGAACGTTGAAAACTTCTCTGATGGTGTTGTTATTAGAATGGGTAATATTAAAAAAGGTAAATTATATAAGAACGAAATTCAAATTCCTGTTAAATTACCAAGAACATGTACTGATTTAATGACACACTTAATGGTTAAATTAGCATTCAACTTATTAAGCACAGCTACAATGGCTAAGATGGGTAGAGTTTGGGGTAACTGGATGATTCAAGTTTTACCAACAAACAAAAAGTTAATTGACCGTAGTACAAGAATTATCGCTAATATTGCTGGTATTTCTTATGAAAAAGCTAATGAAGAATTCTTTAAATCATATTTAGGAAGAGATCCTAAGGAAGAATATCGTGAATCATATGTTGTTGAAACATTGAAACGTTTAGGATGCAACCCTGAGGATGACTTGAAATAAAAATAAAGGCCATATTATTGTGGCCTTTTTTGATTGCATAAAGCTCTAATCAGTGGTAAAATTAAGATGGTGATTAATATGAAACGAGTTTTTGTAATTGGTTTAGGGGGCGAATCTCTCTTTTTAAAAGTTGATCATTTTCATAAAATAGGTGAAACAGTGCAAGCTCAAAGTTTACATAGTGAGTGTGGTGGCAAAGGATATAACCAAGCTGTTGCTTTACAAAGATTTGGAGCAAATACTATTTTCCTATCTGCTGTTGGAAATGATAATAATGGTGATAAATGTATAAAATATTTATTAGATAATAATATTGATGCTAAAATCATCAAAAAAGATTTACCAACTCCTTTAGCAACTATTTTAATAGATAAAAATGGAGAAAACCAAGTTACTGTATATAATGGGGCAATAAGCTTATTAAATGAAAATGATGTTGATTTATATCAAAAAGAAATTTCTGAAAGTGATATTTTATTGTTACAATTAGAAGTTCCCCTTAATGTTAATTTAAGAGCTATGGAAATTGCTAAAAAGAATAATGTTAAAGTTATTTTAAATCCTGCCCCCGCAAAACTCTATTCAGATGAATTATTGCAAAAGGCTGATATTATCACACCTAATGAAGAAGAAGCTCGAACAATTTTTAAATTAAATGATAATGATGATTTAGAAATTATAAAAGATAAAATGAAGAAATTTAATATTAAAGAAGTAATTGTTACCATAGGATCTAATGGTGCTCTTCATTTTAAAAATGGTAAGTGTCAACATTTTCCAGGAGTTTTCGCTAAAACAATTGATACAACTGGAGCAGGAGATATTTTTAATGCTATGTTAGCCTATCAATTGTCTATGAATAAAGAAATAGAAGAAGCTATAAAATATGCTAATGTTTGTGCTTCTATTAGTACCACTAAAAAAGGTGTAATGGAAGCTATTCCTAGTATAAAAGAAGTTGAAGCAATAATAAATAATAAAAATCATTAAAAACGAAATAATAAATATTGATTTTTATTAACATAAATGATAATATATTATAGGTTTTAAAAAGAGGTAACGACAATGCAAAAAGAAATTTGGCGTGAATTAAAAACTGAAAAAATTGAAGATGCTCAAACAATTGTCTTTGGTATTCCCTTTGATGAAATGTGTTCTTGTGGGAGAGGTGCAAGTTTAGCTCCTGATAAAATTAGGGAACTTTCCATGTATCTGCCTCCTGTAACTGAAGATGGATTAATAATTGATAAAAAAATATTTGATTATGGAAATATTAATAAAAATGGTGATGTTAATACCTATTTTAATCAATTATGCCAAGAGATGCAAAGACTTTTAAAGTATAATAAATTTGTTGTGGCTCTAGGTGGGGACCATTCAGTTAGCATACCTTTGCGTAAAGCATTTGCTAAAAACAACAAAGGGAAAAGAATCGGTTTGATTCATTTCGATGCACATGCTGATTTTTGTGATATTTATGATGATTCTAAATACTCTCATGCATGTGTTAATGCTCGAAGTATTGAAGACGGCTTTCCTTATAATTCAGTATTATGCGTAGGAATTCGTTCTTTTGAAATTCAAGAACTTATATATTTTCAAAAGCATCCAGAATCCAAAGTCATAAAAGCAAGTGAGATGTTTGAAAAATCATTTTCTTATATTCTTGAAAAAATTGAAAAGCAATTTGAAAACTATGATGCTGTTTATCTTTCTTTAGATATTGATTGTCTTGATCCTTCAATGGCTCCAGGTACAGGAACACCAGAAGCTGGAGGATTAACATCAAGATTATTATTGCAATTAGTTAAAAATTTGATGGTAGATTTACCGATTAAAGCTATGGATATTGTTGAAGTGGCTCCTCCACGTGATGTCAATGATATTACATCTTGGGCTGCTTTAAAAATTATGTTAGAATGTGTTTATTATGAAAATCGAGGTAAGAATTAATGAAACATACAATGCTTGACTGTTATGGATCAGTTGAATCAAAATTAGATGATGTTAAATATATAAACAACTTATTAAATCACATTGCTTATGAGTTGAATATGATCTGCGTGGCTCCTCCATTTTTATTACCATATTATTATGGAGTTGATCCTGAAGATATCGGAATTAGTGCCTTTTTGTTTTTGAAAGGTGGACATATTACTATTCATACATTTCCTCTTCGCGAATGTTATTTTGTTGATATGGTTTACGATAGTGATTATGATACAAATAAAGCATATCAATTGTTCAAAAGATTATTACCATTTGAAGATGATCGCAGTATTATGCAAATTAAAGAAAGAAAAATAGATGAAATATATACTTTACCAATTAATCCTAATGAGGATTTTGGACCTCACGTTTTAGCAAAAGTTAAAACTAACTCTATTCCTTCTATGGAAACAATTTTTGATTTTTTAGAATCAGCTATTGATAAGATTGGTATGACACCTATTATTAGGCCATATGTTATTAAAGATGTAATGAATAATCCAACATATTTATCAGGAATTGTTATGATTGCTGAAAGTCATATTTCTTTCCATTATAGTTTTCAAGATAAGATTATTTATTTTGATTTGTTCAGTTGTAAAATGTTTGATTACTCTAAATTTAAAACAGTTTTAGAAGATGCTTTTGGAAAAATAGATTCATACATTGTTATTCCTCGTGGTACAAAGCACAAATATAATAAAGTATCTAATATGATTCAAAAGGAAAAAATATATAATTCCGTATGGAAAGATAATATTAATAAATAAAAAGGTTTGATTTAAATCAAACCTTATTTTTTATATTGATTAACTTTACTTTTAATCTTTTCATTAATTTTACCTTTAAAAATAGCACCTTCATTATCATAATCAATATTATAATCAATGGCGTTATGTTTAATTTCTTCTAATAAACTTAAATTATTATATGGAATATGTAAAATAGTTTCTTCATAACTATCATATAAAATATTTGTAATCATTTTTATTAGCCTTGTAATATTTGTATCATTTTTAGCACTAATGGTAATAGCTGGATCATATTCTTGAGGAATATAAAAATAACCATCATATAAATCACTTTTATTAAAAGCATATAGAATTGGAATATTCTCTACCCCTAAATCTTTTAAGACATTATTGGTTGTTTGTATTTGCTCTTCATAATGAGGATTATGACAATCAACAACATGAATTATTAAATCTGATTCCTTTATTTCTTCAAGAGTAGATTTAAAAGCTTCAATTAGATGATGGGGAAGTTTATTAACGAAACCAACGGTATCGGTTAAAAGAAAATGGGCATCATTTTCAGTAATGATAGAACGAGTTGATGTTTCCAAAGTGGCAAAAAGCATATCCTTTTCCATGACTTCCTTTTTTATTCCTTTAGAATGTTTTAAAATAGCATTTAAGGTTGATGATTTTCCACTATTAGTATAACCGACCAAACTAACAATCTTCATATTGTTTTTAGCTCGAAGGACTCTTTGCTGTTTTCTTAAATTAGTCAATTCGACTAATTCCTTTTTTAAAGCAACAATTTTATCAGAAGTTAAACGTCTATCAAGCTCTAAGCGCGTTTCTCCACTTCCTCGTCCATGAGCAAACCCACCACCAGCACCTCTTTGACGTGATAGACCTTCTCTTAAACCTACTAATCTAGGAAGAAGGTAATTCAAGGAAGCAATTTCCACTTGGAGTTGAGCTTCTCTAGTTTGGGCACGGCGTTTAAAAATCTCTAAAATAATAAATGTTCGATCATAAATAGTAATCTCTAACATTTTTTCTAAAGTAGATATTTGTGAAGGTGGAAGTTCATCATTAAAAACAACACATTCAATATCTAAACTATTTATGCAAAGTTTAATTTCCTCAATTTTTCCTTTCCCAACATATGTTTTGCTATCAAAAGAATCGCGGTTTTGTAAAACACAATCCAATATTTCAATATTGCATGCCAAACACAAATTCTTTAATTCTTCAATTTCTTCATGAAATTTATTATCATTATTTTGGTATGTGTTTACCCCAACAATTATTCCTTTTTCCATAATATCACCTCGATTCATTATTTATATTTATTATAGCACAAAATAAAAAAAATAAATATTTTTAAAGAAAAAAAGTTATTAGATATTCATATAATATTATTGATTTATTATGAGGAGGGAATTTTGTTACAAAGATTTGGTCTTTTATTACAAAAAAAGATAGAAGAGGCAATTAATGATTTAAAAGAAAAAGGCTTTACAACATTGGGAACGGAATGTTTACTTTTAGGATTGATTAGGTTGGACACATCCGTTTGTAAATATATATTTTCAATTAAAAAAATAAATATTCAAGAAATTGAAGAAAAAATTCTTCAAGGATTTTATTTGCGAAAAAAGGAAAACACTGATAAGTTTAATGAAGTATTAGAAACAGCAGAAAAAATTTGTTTAGCTGATGAGAGCGATTTAATATATGATGAACATTTGTTTTATGCATTATTAATAACTAAAGATACAATTGCCTCATATATTATGGAAGAATTTGGTATTTCTATTGATGATACCTTAGAAGAAGTGAAAAACATTTTTGATTTTGAGGAAGAAGAAACAGGTTATTTATTTAATCTAACTAAAGAAGCTCAAAATGGTAAATTAAATCCCTTTATTGGAAGAACAAAATATATTGAAAGAGTTATTAGAATCCTTTCCAAAAAACAAAAGAACAATCCTATGCTTATTGGAAATGCCGGGGTAGGTAAAAGTGCTCTTGTTGAGGGGACAGCAATTGAATTATTAAAAAGCAATAGAAACTTAACTCTTTATCGTTTGGATTTAGGAATGATAATCGCTGGTACAAGATATCGCGGCGATTTGGAAGCTCGACTTATGGATGTTATTGATAAGGTCAAAAATCCCAATACCATTCTATTTATTGATGAAATTCATAATATTGTTTCTAGTAATAATAGTGAGAACTCTTTAGATATAGCTAATATTTTAAAACCAATTCTTGCTAGAAATGAAATAAAATGCATTGGAGCGACTACTTTAGAAGAGTATTATAAATATATTGCTAAGGATAAAGCCCTATCTCGAAGATTTCAAAATATTTTTATTGAAGAACCTACTGAACAAGAAATGTATGATATTTTAAAAGGAATCACTCCAACATACGAAAAATATTATAATGTAAAATATGATAAAGACATTTTACAAATGATTATTGAAAAATCTAAACTAATAACCAATCGTTATTTTCCTGATAAAGCTATTGATATAATAGATGAGATTGGGCTAGTTGCTAAAAGAGAAAAACGTATCAAGGTTTTAAAAAAAGATGTTAAAAAGATAATTTTTGAATATTTGGGAATTGATTATGCTTCTTTACCTAAAAAAATAAAAAATATTAAATATTATCCACACTTAAAAAAATATTATTACAATTACATGATTGCAATAGGTAATCGCAAAACAATCATGAACATTCAAATTATTGATAAATATTTGGAGTTTTTATTATTGGATATAAAGAAAGTATTAGGTATTACTTCTTCATCAATTTTGGAACTTGATTTTTCTTTATATGTTGATAATCATTATATTTCATCATTGATAGGATCTCCTAGTGGATATGTGGGATATGAAAACGGAGGTCTTTTAACTGAACATGTTTATAAATATCCCTTATCAGTTGTTATTATTCATAACTATGAAAAGGGAAGTCCTTTAATCCACCATCAAATAGAAAGCATTTTAAAAAATGGAAATATTAATGATTCTAAAAATCGGTGTGTTAACTTTTATAATACTATTTTTATTTTTGTAACAAAAGAAGATAATCGCAGTCATTTAGGTTTTATTAATAATTTAGAAAATAAAAAAATAAATAATTACATTGATGAAGTAATAGATTATGAAATAACTAATGATTATAATTATTACGAAAGTAAGATGCAAAAATATTTAACAACCTTAAGCAATAATGATTATTTCTTTAAAAAGAACTTTATAATATCATCAAAGAAAGAATATGATGAAATATTTTCTTTTTTAAATGATCTTGAAAATTATCAAAATTTTGTAAAATACAAAATAGAAAAAGATAAATTGGGAAATATTATAATCAAAAAATAGTAAAATAGTATCTTTTAAAAGATAGCAATTTATGGTATAATAATGACGAAGTAAGGTAAAAAATATGAGTAGAGAAACTAATTTAAGATTAAGTGCTAACAATTTACATCTAAAGAATATATTTACTGATAACTTTTATTTGGAATTAGGAAATATTGATATTTCTGTAATGGAAAGAATTCTTAATAAAGAAATGATTAAGATTGATGAAATTGCCTTTTTTCCTATTCAAAATAAAGGTGTTGGTCACAGTGAACAAAGTGACGATTTGTTAAAAAATATTTTACCTTATTTAAACTTTTATAATGTAAATATTAAAAACAATAGTAAACAGTTATTTATTACTTATGGTGTATTGCGTTATCGCAATGATAAAAAAGAAGAAATATTTATTCCAATAGTTTTAATACCAATTAAAATATATATTGAAGATAAAGACATTTATGTACAAATGATTTCTAAACCAATAGAAAATC
>CANQJU010000039.1 GCA_947624315.1 uncultured Bacilli bacterium
GATGAAGAAGCTCTTGAAGTTAAAGCTGGAAGCGAAACAGTTAAAGATTTATTAGTTAATGCTACTGCTACAATCGGTGAAAAAATCTCTTTAAGAAGAGTTACTGTTTTAGAAAAGAAAGATAACCAAGTATTTGGTGCATATTCTCATATGAATGGTAAGATTGTTGCTGTTAGTGTTTTAGATGGTGATAACGCTGAAGTTGCTAAAGATGTATGTATGCATGTTGCCGCAATGAGTCCTAAATATTTAGATGAATCTAAAGTTGATGCTGATTTCTTAGCTAAAGAAACTGAAATTTTAAGACAAGAAACATTAAATGAAGGCAAACCTGAAGCAATCGTTGATAAGATCTTAAAAGGTAAAGTTAATAAAATGCTTAAAGGTATTTGCTTAGTTGATCAAATGTTCGTTAAGAATCAAGATATAACTGTTGGTCAATATGTAAAAGACAACAAGAGTAATATTGTTGAATATGTTCGTCTTGAAGTTGGTGAAGGAATCGAAAAGAAAAAAGACGATTTTGTTGCTGAAGTAATGGCAGCTGTCAACAAATAAAAAATTAGGGTTCTCAAGAAAGGGTTATATGAGTACAAGTAAGAGAAGAATAATTCTTAAATTAAGTGGTGAAGCTCTTGGTGGATCAGGCGGACAAGGAATTTGTCATGAGAAAGTTAATGAAGTTGCTCAAGAAATAAAAAAATTATATGATTTAGGTGGCATCCAATTAGCAATTGTTGTTGGGGCTGGTAATATTTGGCGAGGACGTGATGCCATTGAAAATGGTATGGAACGCTCAAGCGCTGATTATATGGGAATGCTTGCCACAATCCTTAATGCTTTAGCTTTGCAAAGTGCATTAGAAGGATTAGGATGTGATACTAGAGTTATGACATCTATTTCAATTCCTGCTGTTGCTGAGCCTTATATTAGACGTAAAGCTTTATCTGATTTAGAAAAAGATCGTATTTTGATTTTCGGTGGTGGTAATGGAATTCCATTCTTTACAACTGATACAACTGCAGCCTTAAGATGTGCTGAATTAGGAGCTAAATTAATCTTAATGGCTAAAAATGGTGTTGATGGGGTTTATGATAGTGACCCACGCCAAAATAAAGATGCTCATAAGTTTACTAAATTAACTCATCAAGAAATATTAGATAAGCAATTACATGTTATGGATTTAACCGCTGCCACATTGTGCAGTGAAAATGACATTGATATCTTTGTATTTGATATGAATGGCAAAGGTAATATTGCTCGTGCAGCCAAAGATTTTTCCTTTGGTACTCTAATTACAAATAAAAAATAAGGAGAATTAAAAAATGCCAGAAACTGTTTTAAAGACTTGTGAAGAAAAAATAACAAAAACTATTGAGGTTTTAAAGGAAGAAATTAGTTCTATTCGCACAGGAAGAGCTAATCCTGCCGTTTTAAATGGTGTTAATGTAAGTTATTATGGTGTTGATACCCCTTTAAATCAAATCGCTTCTATCTCTGTTCCAGAAGCTCAATTGTTAGTAATCAAGCCTTATGATAAAGGAATTTTAAAGGATGTTGAAAAAGCTATTTTAGTTGCTGATTTAAACTTAACTCCACAAAATGATGGAACTGTTATTCGTATTTCTTTCCCTGCTTTAACAGAAGCAAGAAGAAAAGAATTAGTTAAAGAAGTTAAAGTTATTGGTGAAAATGCTAAAGTTGCCATTCGTAATATTCGTCGTGATGCTAACGATCAATACAAGAAACTTGAAAAAGATGGTTTAATTACTGAAGATGAATTAAAACAATACAATGAAAAAGTTCAAAAAGCAACTGACAAAGGAATAGAAAATGTTGATAATGTTTTAAAGGACAAAGAAAAACAGATCATGGAAATATAAAAATAATTGGTACAATCATAAATGGTTGTACCTTTTTATTTTCTTTTTAATTAATTAGTAATTTGTTTAATTTAAATTGATTGTAACTTAAATTTTAAGGCTAAAATAGGAAAATAAAGCATTACAATTGACTTTTTTTCTTTTGAATAATTCAAACTAAAAATGCTAAAATTTCCAAATATTTACAATGAAATTTTTTTGAAAAAATATGAAAAATTTCAAAGAAAAAATTAAAATACTTTCATATTGACTAAAAAAAAATAAAGTCGTATAATGGGACTATGAGGTATTTAATTCAACAAATTTAATCAAAAATCGAGCTGTTAATTGAGTCTCAAGAACTTATTATAATTATTAATTTAATTATAAATAACATTGATTATAAATGTTTAAAAGATTTACCTTTGTATCATTTAAATATTTCTTGAGGCACGAATTAATACCAAAAATATTGGTATCTTTTCAAATCTCAGGATTTGAAAATTTTTTTATTTGGAGGGTTTTATGCGTTATATTATCAAAAGAGACGGAAGAAAAGTTTTGTTCAATCAAGATAAGATTGTTAATGCTTTAACTTTAGCAGCGCAAGCTGTAAATGTTAATGATGCGGAAAAAATTGATGAAATAGCCTATTTAGTTGTATCCAAAGTAAATGAAGATTTTAAAGGAAAAATCCCAACCGTTGAAGATGTTCAAAACATTATTGAAAAAGTTTTGATCAGCAAGAATGAAGATGAGATTGCTAAAGCCTTTATTGTTTATCGTGCGGAAAGAACTCGTATTCGTAATTCAAAAACCCGTTTAATGAAAACTTTATATGATATTACTTATAAAGATTCTAAAGATAATGATGTTAAAAGAGAAAATGCCAATATTGATGGTGATACAGCCATGGGCGTTATGCTTAAATATGGAAGTGAAGCCGCTAAGGAATTTTATCTTAGTCAAATGATTAATCCTCGCTTTGCTAAAGCCCATCAAAGTGGTGAAATACATATTCATGATTTAGATTTTTATTCACTTACAATGACTTGTTGTCAAATAGATTTAATAGATTTATTTAAAGGTGGTTTTTCAACAGGAGATGGTTATATTCGTGAACCAAATTCTATTCGTAGTTATGCTTCTTTAGCATGCATTGCTATACAAGCCAATCAAAATGATCAACATGGTGGTCAAAGTGTTCCTAATTTTGATTATGCTATGGCTATGGGAGTTAGAAAAAGCTACAAAAAGAATTTTATTAAAAATTTGTACAAGCTTCTTGATTTATTAATTGATGTTAATAAAGATGATTTAAAGAATCTTGTTGAAGAATGCGAAAAAAGATCTAATGAATTAGAAATGAAAAAAACAGCCTTTAATGATGAATTTTTGAAAACTTTGAAAGAAAAGTATCCAAATATTAATGCTGATAAAGTTTATCAAAAGACATTAGGAGATACATATAATGATACATATGATGATTGCTTACAAGCAATGGAAGCTTTAATTCATAATTTGAATACAATGCATTCAAGAGCTGGTGCTCAAGTTCCATTTAGTTCAATCAATTATGGAACTGATACTTCTCTTGAAGGTCGTATGGTTATTGATACAATATTAGAAGCCACTATGCGTGGTTTAGGAAATGGGGAAACGCCTATTTTTCCTATTCAAATATTTAAAGTAAAAGAAGGAGTAAGTTATAATCCTGGAGATCCTAATTATGACTTATTAAAGAAAGCTATCGTTACTAGTGGTAAAAGATTGTTCCCTAACTTCTCTTTCTTAGATGCTCCATTTAATTTACAATATTATAAAGAAGGAGACTATCGAACTGAAATAGCTTATATGGGATGCCGTACAAGAGTAATTGGAAATGTTTATGATAAGAGTAGAGAAATTGTTACTGGCCGTGGTAATTTGTCATTCACATCAATTAACTTAGTTCGTTTAGCTTTAGAAAATAAAGATATTGATAAATTCTTTGAAAAACTTGATGAGAAAATTGAACTTGTTAAAGATCAATTATTAGAAAGATTTGAAATTCAATCTCATAAGAAAGTTTATAATTTCCCATTCTTAATGGGTGAAGGCATTTGGCTTGACTCTGACAAACTTAAAAAAGATGATTGTGTTGGTGAAGTTATTAAACATGGTACTTTGACTATTGGTTTTATTGGTTTAGCTGAAACATTAAAAGTTTTAACTGGTAAACATCATGGTGAAAGCGATGAAAGCCAAGAACTAGGATTGAAGATAATTTCTCATATGAGAGAAAAATGTGATGAATATTGTGAAAAATATAAATTGAATTTCTCACTAATTGCAACTCCTGCTGAAGGATTATCAGGAAGATTTGTTAAAATAGATAAACAAAAATTTGGAATTATTGAAGGAGTAACTGATAGAGATTTCTATACAAACTCATTCCATGTTCCTGTATATTATCCAATTTCTATTTTTGATAAAATCAAAAAGGAAGCTCCATATAATGCTTTAACTAATGGTGGACACATTACATATGTTGAAGTGGATGGAGATGTGGCTAAGAACCCTGAAGCTTTTGAAAGAATTATACGTTGCATGCATGATGAAGGAATTGGATATGGTTCTGTAAACCATCCTGTTGACCGCGATCCTATTTGTGGATATAATGGAATTATCGATAATGTATGTCCTAAATGTGGAAGAAGTGAAGGCGATATTAAGTTTGAAAGAATTCGTCGTATCACTGGATATTTAGTAGGTACTTTAGACCGCTTTAACAATGCTAAAGCTGCTGAAGTAAGAGCAAGAGTAAAACATGGATTCACCAACAATTAGAATTGCATCATTAATTGATGATTCCATTGTTGATGGCCCAGGGATTCGTTTTACAGTCTTTACTCAAGGTTGTCCTCATCACTGTGAAGGATGTCACAATCCTCAAACTCATGATCCCAATGGTGGACATTTAGAAACAATTGAAAATATTATTTCTAAAATAAAAAAGAATCCTTTATTATGTGGAGTAACTATTTCAGGAGGAGAACCATTTTATCAAAAAGAAAGTTTATTAACTTTAGTTAAAGAAATAAAAAAATTAAATTTTGATATTATTGTTTATACTGGTTATGTTTATGAAACTTTACTTGCAATGAATGATGCTACAATCAATGAAATACTTGATAATATTGATTATTTAATTGATGGTCCATTTATTTTAAAACAAAGAGATTTGACTTTATATTTTAAAGGAAGTCAAAATCAAAGATTTATTGATATTAAAAAAAGCAAAGAAGAAAACAAAGTTGTCCTTTTTCATGAATAATTTTACTATTTATTAGATGTATTAAATAAAATAATATATTAATAATAAATAGTAGAGGTGAAATTTGTGAAAAAAATTGTTTCAACAATAACTATTATTTCGGTAATTTTGTTATCAATTCTTTTATTAGCATCTTTATTTGAAGTTATTAAATTATCAGGAATATATTTAAAAATATTATTAACAATTGCCACAATTTTTATAGCTTCATTTGTTTCCTTAAATTCAATTACGCTTGTTGAAAAGAAAAACAAATTTGCTATAATAAGTTTAGGATTAATTTCTCTTTCTGTTGTTTTGATTTTGTTAATGATATGGGTTAAAGGTATTAATTCATCAATATATAATAAAGTTACTTGGTCTTTTGCCACAATATCTATTTTCTTTAATTTTGTTGTGAATTTCCGCTTGAAACTTGAAAATCATAATATAGTATTACAAGGATTAACATATACATTTTATGCTTTAACATCTATTTTTATCCTTTTAATGATTAATGTTAAAACTATTAGCAATTGGGATAAAATATGGTATGTTTTAGTTCCTTTAATTCTTGTAAATCTTGTTTTAACAAGTATTTTATTGATTCAAGGAAAAAAAGAAGATAATAGCGTTATGATTTCTAAAAAAGAATATCAAGAACTTTTAAAAATAAAAGAAGAATATTATGAATTAACTAAAAATAATTCCTTGGTTGATAAAGTTAGTTACGCAAAATAATTTTTACATTATTAGAATAATTAGGCCTTAAAGGCCTTTTTATTATAAAAATGAGCTGTCATTACCTTATAAAAGGTTTAACAGCTCATTTATTTTTAATCAAATTTTCATAATATTTTTTTAAAGCCAAAAATGTTTCTTCACTGAGATCATGTTCGATTTTACAAGCATCTTTTTTAGCAACCTCTTCCGTAACTCCCAATTTAATTAAAGTTTCAGAAATAATTAAATGGCGCTCAAAGATCTCTTCAGCAATTTTCCTTCCATCTGTAGTTAGAGTAATATTACCATTTTTTTCATCGATAACAATTAAGTTTTTGTTTTTTAGTTTTTTCATGGCAATACTAACACTAGCTTTAGTGAAGTTCATATCATTAGCAATATCTATAGCTCTCACTACATTATTTTTTTTGTGTAACATTAATATTCTTTCTAAATAGTCTTCTGCTGATTCTAGATAATTCATAGTTATTACCTCTATATTATCTTATCACATCATTAAAAAATAATCAAGTTTTGATAACAATAAATTTCCTATTAAATTATTATAAATAAGGTTATATTATTTTTCTTTAATCTAATATAATTTAATAAACGTCACAAGAAAATGTATATATAACTAGAAAAGTTTGACATTTTAGTGTATAATAATAGAAAGGTGAATTTGTATGGAATTAAATAGAGTTCCTGCTCATGTAGCTATCATTATGGATGGCAATGGTACGTGGGCCAAAAAGAGAGGACTAACAAGAAATATGGGGCACAGGAAGGGTGCTAAGACTTTGGTTGATATTGTTAGAGCTAGTAATGAATTAGGCATTAAGTATTTAACAGTTTTTGCATTTAGTACAGAAAACTGGAAACGTCCTAAAGAAGAAGTGGATTATTTAATGTCACTTCCGGAATCATTATTAAATGATTATCAAGATGATTTAATTAAAGATAATATTCGTTTTCGCGTAATTGGTTCTCGTAAGGAATTACAAAAGGAACAAGTAGAGAAAATAGAAGAAGCCGAAGAAAAAACAAAAAATAATACAGGACTACAATTAATTGTGGCTTTTAATTATGGCAGTCAAGATGAGATTGTTGAAGCAACAAAAGGAATTGTTAAAGAAGTATTAAAAAACAAAGTAAAAATTGAAGATATAAATAAAGATGTTATTTCTAAACATTTATATACTAAAGATATTCCTCCTGTCGATTTACTTATTCGTACAAGTGGACAATATCGTATTAGTAATTTTTTGTTATGGCAAATTTCTTATAGCGAAATCTATTTTACTAAAATATTATGGCCAGATTTTAAGAAAAAAGACTTAGAAAAAGCAATTTTATCTTATCAAGGTCGGGATCGCCGATTTGGAGGTATTAAAGAATGAAAAAAAGAGTAATTACTGCTATTGTTTTATTAGCAATTTTAATTCCTTTAATTGTTATTGATTCAATGGTAACAGAAATAATGTTTGCGATTGTAGCAACATTTTTATGTGCAGTTGGTAGTTTTGAAATTATGCACACAATGACTAAAGAATCTCCGGAATTAAAAAAATATCAAATTCTTGTCCCGATTTTAACAGGAATTCTTGGTTTCTTATGTTTACTTGCCACTTATAAAACAAGTGAAAGTAGAGAAACTATAAAAGAAAACTTTATTTATCATTTTTATGTTTTAGCGTTTTTATTATTTAGTATATGTTTATTATTTGGTTTGATGATTTTTACTAAAAATTCACAAGCTAGAGCTATGATGGGATGCGTTTTAGCTTTAGTATATCCGGGATTAATGTTAGGATATGCTTTAAGTTTTCGCTACTTTGAGCCTGTAGCTTTAAGCAATCATTTACATGATGTTTCGGGAATAAAGTTTTTTATTTTTCTTTATTTGATTGTTATTGCTACAGATACATTTGCTTTTTTTGTTGGTATTAAATTTGGCAAAACAAAACTTTGTCCATCTATTTCTCCTAATAAGAGTGTTGCTGGAGCAGTTGGTGGATTGGTTAGCGGAATGATTGTTGGGATTGGGGGAGCATATTTATTGGGAATTGTTAAACCAATTGGATTAGAAGAAAACTTATTAACGATTCTTATTTTAGCTGTTTTATCTGCCTTTTTATCTATTAATGTTCAATTGGGCGATTTAGTAGAATCAAAATTAAAAAGAAGTTTTGAAGTCAAAGACTTTGGAAATATTTTTCCAGGACATGGGGGAGTTTTAGATCGTTTTGATAGTTTGATTTATGCTGGTACATGGCTATATCTTATTATTCAAATTGCACAACTTATTGTAATTGGAGCTTAAAATGAAAGAAATTATTTTGTTAGGGGCAACTGGTTCTATAGGAACTCAGTGTTTAGATGTTATTCGCGGGAATAAGTTTATACTAAAAGGTTTTTCCTTTGGAAATAATATTAATCAAGCAATAAAGATTATTGAAGAATTTCATCCTCTATATGTTTGTTGCAAAGAAGAAAAAGATAAAAAAGATTTAGAAAAGAAATATCCTAATGTTGTCTTTTTTTATGGTGATAGTGGATTGATTAATCTTGCTAAAATTGATTTATCTAAAGGTGTTTTAGTAAATGCTTTAATGGGTATG
>CANQJU010000040.1 GCA_947624315.1 uncultured Bacilli bacterium
CTTATGGAGAATCATCGGAGTATTTGATGATCCTAGTTCAACAGAAAGTGGCTCGTTGGTTAAATAAACAGGCTCACCAGGTCCCAAACCAGCTGTTTCTTCATATACTTGAATGGAAGCCATATCATCACGCAATTCAATGACTTCACCAATTAATTTTTTATATCCAACACGAACAACATCATACATTTGCACATCCTTCATTCCTTTAGCCACAATTAAAGGACCGGCAACTTTTGATATTATTCCAGATTGATTATTCATATTAGGATTCATATTCTTATCCTTTCTTTTTAAAAAATATCAATTCCAATAGCTTTTTCAACATTATCCTTAATTTTCTTTAAACCCACATTACTACTTTTTCCATTCATTGGTAAAGGCAATAAAATAGGATATGTTTGATAAGAATATTTTTCTAAAACATTAGGAATTTTACTATACATTTCTTCATCAATATAAATTATCTTACATCCTGATTTATATAAATCATAAATAATTTTATCTAATTCTTCAACTTGAGCAACATATGTTTTAATACCAATAGCATTAAACAAAACCACGGAATCATTATTTCCTATTGCGGCAACACTTATTTTTTCATCCATATTGATACCTCTTAATACCATAATAATTCATTTACAGCTATTTTAGGATTAGCATATACTAAACGAATATTATTGATTTCACTCTTTTTAGCTAAATAATAATATAATAAAGGTCCAATATTAAAAGCATCATTACTATTTTCTTTAACAATCTCTAAAACAAATTGATTTAAATCACTTTCAAGATTAGAAACACTGCGATTAACAAAATATTTTTTAAATATTTTAGTTAATTTTTCTTGATAAAAACCTTTAATTTCTTTTAAAAAGGTATTTTCATCTACTAAATATAATTGTTCTAATTTAGATGATATAATAGTTCCATTACTAATTATCATCTTTTTAAATTCATCTTGATTCCAATTTAAAAGCTTACATCTAATAAGAGTAAGTAAATTAGTAATATCGATTAAAGCTTTATAGTATGTCAATAAAATTGTATTACCTTTAACTAAATCAACAGCATATTCATAAAACATTTTATCAACCATAATACTTAAATCTTTACTACTTAAACCCTTAACCAAATTATCTAAATCTTTAAATAACTTAATTTCTTTTTTAGTTAATTCACTATAATCTTTATCAAGAATAATCTTTTTTATTTGTTCAATAGAAAAACTACCTAAATTAGATAAAATATTATCATAGTTAATTCCAAATAATAAATGCTTATACAATATTTTCACATTCAAACAATCTTGATCTAAATAGAATAAATCACTATAGTCTTTATTAGGAGTTATGGAGTCTATTGTTTTTTTAATCTTTGACATTTCTTCATAAATAACTTCTTCGAATGTCAAACAATTACTAGAACCATAATCCATTTCTAATAATGCTTTAACAAAATCATCTTTACTAACCTTTGTTAAGCGCATTATTTTTTCGCGATTTATCAATTTATTTTCTAAAGACTTAACAATACCATTAGAATAAGGATAATTCATTACTAACTCCTACCCTTCAAATAAAATATTAGACAAGTCTTTTTCGATATCATTTATCATATCTTTTAGTACTGTTTCATAAGAATAATCAATATCAAAATAATCACTTACAACTATAAAGCCACCAGGAATATTAACTGATTCATTAGATAAAGTCAAATTATAATTTGAACCCAATAAATTATTCAATTTATCCAATGTTTTACCATTAGAAGAAAACATTGATAAATATCTTTTTTGTTCTTTGGAAGAAACTTTAATTGTTTCTTTTCCGGTTAACTTGGCTTCTTTTATTTGTTTAACAACATATTTTTGTAACTCTTGATCATTAAAATCTTGCATTCTTGTCAATGTCTTTAAGAAAGCCTCTTGAATTAATTTTTTTCTATTTTTTAATAACAATTGATTGTTCTCTTGAAGAAGTTCATTTTTTTTCATCTTTAACAAGTTATTTGCTTCAACATTAGCTTCATCAATCATTTTACTAGCAAGAAGATTACTTCTTTCTTCGACTTCTTTTTGAAGATTCAAGGCTTTTTCTTCACCCAATCTTTTTATCTCTTTAGCATCTTCAAGGGCTTTTTCTTCTATTTTTTCATAAATAGTTTTAGCCATTATTTTTCTCCCAATTATGCAACTGGTAATCCAAATATTAAAAGAATAGAAACAATTAATGAAAGAATTGCATATGTTTCTACTAATACTGACATAGTAATACCTTTACCTGATGATTCAGGTTGTTTTGCAGTCATCATAATAGCACTTGTAGCTACTTTAGCTTGGAAATAAGCTGAAATTAAACCATTAATAGCAATTGGCATACATGCACCAAAGAAAGCCCAACCTGCACCTGTTGATAATTCAACAGCATTTCCACCTAATAAACCTAATTGAATCATAACAAGGACTGCAACTAAGAATCCATATAATCCTTGAGTACCAGGTAAAATTTGTAATACTAATAACTTACCAAACAACTCAGGTTGTTCTGAAGTTACACCTGCAGCTGCTTTACCACACATTTGTACACCTAAAATTGATCCGATACCTGCTAAAATAGCAGCTAAGCCTGCGCCGATAACGGCAATAATTGTTCCTGTTGTCATAAATTAAATCTCCTTTTGTTCATCTTTAATAACATTAATATATTTTGACTGAATAGTGAGAGGTCGAAAATCAACTCCTCCACCCTCGAAAAACTTTCCAAAGAATTCAATATATTGTAATCGACTATCATGAACATAAGCCGATAACAAACCTAAAACCAAATTAAATACATGTCCAACAATATAAATTAGAATAGAAAACAATGTTCCGAATACTCCACCTTGAACCATTGAAGCGAGTTGATTCATAACCATAGCTACTGAAGCACTAGATAAGGCCAAAGCCATAATACGAGAATATGATAATAAATCACTCATATAACTAGTAATATCATATAAGCCTAATACTCCAAATGCAAATTTACCAATTACTCCTTTTTTCTTTCTTCCGTGGAATAAAATAATTAAAGCCACACCAACTATAGCTGATACAATACCAACAAATTGCAATGATTTAATAAAGAACATCGCAATTCCACAAAGTATTAATATCCAACTCAATTGGTCTGATAAAATATCCAAATATTGTTTATCTTTAAAATTACTAATAGCTTTAATAATAAGCCCGGTAATAATATGTGCTCCACCTATTGCGACAGACACAATTAACATCATTATTGGTTCTTCCATTGGTGAGAACCAAAACCAAACCCCAGGAATGGTAAATCCGAAATAACTTCCAAACAGAATTCCCCAAATAATAGTTGTTATGGATGAGTATAAAATAATATTATACAAATTAGCAGCTTTTCCCACTGGTTTTAAAAGTTTCTTTAAAACGATAACTCCTATCATCATTAACAAACCATATCCAGCATCGGCCATCATCATTCCAAACAATATCCAATACCAAATAGCCATGGCTGGATTAGGGTCTATTTCATCACTTTGAGGTTTAGAAAACATATCAGTTATAGATTCAAATGGAGTAATGAATCTCTTGTTTTTAGTGAATGTTGGGACAACATCATCACTAGAAGGATCTGTTAGTTCTAAATCATAAATATCCGTAGCCTTTTGAATCGACTTTTCAAATCTTTCTACGCGGTCACTACGAACCCAACCTTCAATATAGATAGTTTCATCAGTCCTTTGATATTTAACTTCTTTAATAACTTTATCATTTAAATATTGATCATTTAATATTTGCACATCAGTAATTGATTTAGAATATTCTAATAATTTATCTTGATTCTCTTTTATTATTAAATTGTTATCTTCTAACTTTTTGTTTAAATCATCGAGATAATCTTTTATATATTTATCAGTTTGAGGAAATGTTGCTTCACTATAATTAAAACTACGAAGGCGTTCAATTATTTCCGAATCTTCTTCATAATAATTAATGAAATAAATAGCAAATCCCATTTTTGATTTATCGTAAATATGATAAATATTATTATATTCTTCCATCAAGCGTGTAAAGGCTTCAATATATCTACTTTCTAAATATCCACAATGCATAACAGCCATTTTGGAAAGTGAAAGTTCACAAGGCTTTACCTCTAAAGATTTCCAAGGCAATAAAGATTTTATTTCTTCTTGTAAACTCTTATTATCATTAGTCAAATTGTTAATTGTAACTTCAGCTTCTTCAACTTCATCAACTAATTTAAGAGACTCTTCTTTTTTATTAATAAAATCATTATATTCAACTACATTATAATCACCAAATAAAGGTTTTTTTTCACGATACTTAGTGAGTAACTTTAAGGATTGATTAGTACGATTAAGCATATTATCCTCTTGGGTTGTTGAAGGGGAATCATCGCTTGTTGAAGTGATCATCAATTCACCATAGCGTTGTAAAGACTTTAATAGTTTTTCCTTATCTTCCTTCAAGACAACCAAATGGGCCTTTTTCATAGGAACAATCATATATTAATCACCTTATCAATAATATAGTCAACAGCTTTTGACATTTTTGATGTGGCTTTTTTTCTATCCAATTCATTAGCTTCTAATTGCTGTTTTTCAAGTTCTTTCTCAACTTGTTTAAGAGTTAAGTCAGCTTTTTGCTTAATACTTTTTACTTCTTCCTTGGCTTTATTTAAAATGTTTGTTTCAAGGATTTGATTTTCTTCATTTGTTTTTTGCATTAATGCTTCAACATCTTTTTTAGCATTCTCCCTGATCTTTTCAGCATTTTTTTCAGAGTTTTGGATAGACTCCAATATAGGCATAAAATCACCACCTTAACATTCATTATTATACCAAAGAATAGCCTTTTTTTCAAGACATATTTTCATTAGTGAATTTTGTCTCTTATTAAAAAGAAAAGAGTTGATTTTTACATCAACTCTTTAAGAAGTGTATTATATAATCGCTTTAGGCATACCCAAAGTAATTATCCGATTATTTTAAGTTTAAATACAAACCAGGAATTACCATATAGTTATAATATTCCATATTTGCATTCCATGTATATGTATCATAATATGCCCATCTTGTACCATCAGAATCTTCTCTTACTTCATATGGTTTAATAGTGTCGCTTTCAAATGTTCCCTCTTTTAAACCAACACGATTATGACAGATTATATCAATTCCACCATAATATGAATAAGCAGTACGTAAAGCAGCACCATGTTCAGTACCTAAATCAGCTGAGTAATCTGTTTGTGCAAATTTCTTAGCATCATCAGTACATGAAACTGGAGCATAATCATCATCAACATATGGTTTGAATCCATAATCAGGGTTATTTATATCTGCAAAACTTAATAAGAATACTTGATCATTTGTATTATTAGAATCAAATCTTCCATTATAGTGTTTGCCACTTTGACTAAAGTCATATCTACCATCATTTAGTCCTTCTGCTGAACTAGTTGTATAATTAGTTACAAGTTCAGTTACAGGAATAGCATTTTTATCTTTCTTAGTAAATGCTAAATCAAAGAATTCAGTTAATAACCATTTACGGATAGAACTATATTCATAGTTATTTCCAAATGTACCTTCTGGAACTCCTTCATCTGTATTAAAATCACCTGTAAGACTATGAGTTTCAGGTTCATCGCCATCATCTAAAGCAGTATATTCATAATGCTTATTTTGAGTGTTATTTTGGAATGGTTGTAAATCTATACCAGAATCACACATTAAGAAAGCAGTATCATCATCCATTGTTAATACACGCCATTTAATTGGTTCAAATTTATACCAACCAATAACTTTAGCTTCTTTACTACTTCCTCTACCAACAAGTCCACGATATAATTGATTATTATACATTACATCTAGATAATAACGATAGCTACCAAATCCATTATCATCATTACTTGCTCTACCATTTTTATAAATAGTGCAGTCAGTCCACTTACCATCTTCTTCACCATCAGGTAATTCACCGATTACTTTATTTAATTCATTAATAATTGCTTCACTTTCTTCTTTGCTTTGAGGATATGTTCCGAAATAAACATAATCGCCTTCTTCATCCATTGTATATATTTCTTCTTCAACAGGTGATATACTTGATTCACTTAATAAAATTGTTATTTTAGCATTTTGTGAATATCTGCTATCAACACCAGCTAAACCTAAATGATCCATTTCTGTTACTTGTTCATTATCGATATATAATTCACCTTCGAATTTACATCCTTCAATTACAACTGTATCAATTACTCTACCAATGATTCCACCGATTGTAGTTTTATCTTCAGTTGTAACTGATAATGTGCCATTAACTTCACAATCAGTAATTGCTAATTTAGTTGCATCTCCACCTTGTGCTCCAACAATTCCACCAACACAATATGGACTTTCAATATTAGCATTAACTTTGCATTTATCAATTGTTGTTCCTTGTGTACCATTAACGAATCCTACGATACCACCAACTCCACCATCACCATTAGCTGTTGATTTAATAGTACCATCAGTTGAAGAAACTTCACATTCACTAACCGTTGCAACTCCTGCTAATGAGCCAATGATTCCACCAACAAAATCATTGCTTCCTTCAATGTTAACTGTTCCTTTAACAGTAATTTTAATTACTTCAGCAGTATTAGGTGAACCAGCAAAAATATTACCAGCTAATGCACCAACATATCTTGCACCTTTAACACTAACATTTTCTAAAACAAGATTTGCTAGTTTTACACTTGTACCACCATCACCACGATCATTACCAACATATCCGAACAAACCAGCAAAATTAGTAGTTTGTTCAACCTTTAAATTACTAATAGTTTTGCCTTGTCCATCAAATGTACCTTTGAAGGTATTAGCACTATCTTTTCCAATAGGTTCCCAATTAGTTTCACTTGTTAAATCGATATTATTAGCTAATTTTACTGTTCTATTTGCATAACCATTACCAGCATTTACTAAATCTCTAAATAATTTTAAGGCTTCTAAATCTTGTACTTCATATATTATTTGATTATTGACAGCTGTAGTATCTAATTTAATAACATTCATATCAGTAAATACACCACTAGTAATAGTAATACTATGATTATTTGTAATTCCTTCTGATTGTTTTTCATTACCATTATCGTATTCATTGAATACTACTTTTCCTTCAATTTTAGCTTCAACACCTATATTGATTATTACTTTTGATGATGTATAAACGCCACCATTCCAATCAGCCCAATATGTACATTCCAAGGCCTTAACTTTGTTATCTGTTAAGATATTTGTATTTGTACCTAATGTTGTTAATCCATTATTTACTCTTAAAGCAACTCCAGCACTCATTTCTTTAGCATCTAATGTTACATTATTTAAATCTAAATCACAATATACTTGTAATAAATATTGTAAGTTTTCATTATTTGTTGCTTTAATTGTACCATCAATGATTGTTACTTTTTGAGCTTCTTTTCTTAATTGTATACCTAATAAAGCCGGATCAGTATCACCAACTGTAGATTTAATAGTATATGTATTACCATTTAAATCAATTGTAACTTTCTTATCAATTACTAATCCTGCTTCAGTTGTATCAGCTAATAATTCAATTGTATCTCCTGCTTTGGCTTCTTCTAAAGCAAATGCTAATGATGGATAGAATTGATCACCGATTTGAGCTACATGTTTACCATAAACAAGAGTAAAGTTAGAGAAGTTCTTAACTGCTAACTTAATTGTTCCTGTATCAGGTTTATAGAAATAGTTTTCTTGGTTATCAGCACCAACAGCACTATAGCTTTCAGCTACATCCATTTTTACTCCTCTATGGAATAATGTAACAGTTTGATGTAAATCAGCTATATGAGATAATGTAACAATAATTACTTTTTCATTAGTTTCTCCATCAACTTCAGGAATATCAATATCATATGCTAAAGTTTCTTCGCCTTCTTCAATAGTAAAGTTACTAGGTAATTCAGTTTCTGGAACTGGTTTAACTTGTAATGTAAGTTTTTCACTATCTTCAGCTAACTTTGTACCTGCTTCAACTACAGCTTCAACTTTAAAATCACCAGATTTACTTTGTTCAAGTTTAACTTCACTTTCTAATAAATTATCTTCATCAACTGTAGCAGGTTTACTTACTTCAACAGTTGTACTACTTTCATTTAAAATAACTATAAATTCTTTTTTAGTTTCATTTTCATCATCATATGTAACTGTAAATACTAAATATTCAACTTTACCAACAACTTTTCTTTTAGCTTGAATATCTTTA
>CANQJU010000041.1 GCA_947624315.1 uncultured Bacilli bacterium
TAATAGTAATAATGTTAGAAATTATTACGCTAATATTAAAGCTATTAATAGCTTTGATTAATATTATTGATGCTTTAATTAGAGTAATATCTAAGAAAAGCGAATAAAATATTAAAAAGGTCCCCCAGCATTTTTTAGGAAGGGGGATCTTTTTAATTTCTAAAAACTTAAAGAGAAAACCTAATAAGTTTTCTACACCTATTTTACTTTATTTTTATCTTTTTGTCAATATTATTAGGACTTTTTAATATAAACAAAAATGGTCCACAGCATCTTTGGGACCATTAATAACTCTTACTAAAGCAAGGCATGTATATTCTACGCCATTAATTGTAATATTTCTATTAAATTCATCATCAACAAATACGCAGTAATCGCGATTATTACGGCTTATCACTTTTCCACATATCTCAATTGTATTAATATCATAATTTTTAAAATCGATTAAATAATAATATTTATCATCTATTTTTAGCGCATTAATGTGACAGTTTTTATCACTATCAACAATATTAAGGCGCAAATATTTACTGAACATATTATGATAAATTCCAAAGTCTTTACTTATGACAGATAAAGAATATTCGTTTTTGTCATCATATTCGCTTTCGTGAATGATTAAATAATTATCATTTTCAATTTCCATACTAGAAACATATGATCCAGACAAAACATCAGAAAAACGATATGTAGCACTTTTAACAGGTGATAAACCAAATGCCAATAAAGCATAAGTATACACCATTAAAATTCCAAAGGCGTACCATTTCTTGCCTAAACGAAATATAATTAATCCCGTTGCACATAAAACCATAACGACTAATCCTACAATTCTCAAAATCAAAACAGTAGTCATTTAACATCCCTCTATTCGTTTTTATTTTTACACTTTGATTTTACTACTTAATTTTATATTTGTCAAATTTTTTGATAAATTTTGCGCTACTTTTAGTATTCTAAAGCTTTTTATATCCCTTTAAATAGCATTTCCAAACTTCAAATCCAAATTTTTGATAATATTCTAATAAACTAGTCCAATCAATTAATATATCTGCTTTCATGTTTTTTAAATAATATAATAAACTCTCAAGCATTTCCTTAGAAATTCCCTGTTTTCGATAATCTTTATCAACTCCTAAAGGACCTATTCCATACAAGTTATCAAAACGATTATACCATGTAATATTGTATGAAATATTGTCATTTGTTGGATTGTTAACTCTCACAAATCCAACAACCTCTTTATTCTTTATAGCTAAAAAATAATTATCAAAAACTCTTTCCTTTAACAAATATTCTTTAAGTTCAAATTCCCATCGGCCTGGAAAGTTTTTATGCATGAAAAATAATAAACTTTCCTCATCACTTTCTTTAAAGAAACGATATTCAATTTTGGAATTAGTAATTGGCTTTTTAATTGTTTTATTTTTACAAAGCAAATCATGAGTATATCCCAATAACTGATATCCTCTTTTTTCCATAAAGGAACCAGTTAAGTTATCAAAGTCACAGGGAATACCGGGGAAAAAGTTTCCCAAATCTTGGCCTATGAAAATTTCCGTTTTGCCAAGTTTTTTGATTTCTTCTTCAGCGCACTCTAAAAGCTTACTACCAATACCTTGTCTACGATATTTACTTCTAACAAAAAATAAAGAAATAAAAGCTCGAGAAAGGTATGAAGGAATATCATCTCTATCAAATGTTTTAACAACAATGAATCCTAATACCAAATTGTCACAAAAAGCGATAAAAGAAGCATTTTTGGCCAAATATGGGGAATTTATGACATGGTGATCAAAAACTTTATCAGTGATGGGGTAAATGTATCCAACCTCCTCATTCCAGACATCTTTTAATCTACCAAGATCATTTTCACTTGCAAAAGACTTATAACTAATCATTAAGTAATTTAGCAGCCTCTTCATCAACAATAACTGTTACATCTGGATGATTATTTAAAACAGAGGCAGGAAAACTTTCAGTAACTTCTCCACTTAATAACTTCTTAACAGCATCTTGTTTATTAGCTCCACTTGCCACAAGCAATATTTTCTTAGCTTGCATAATGTTTTTAATTCCCATTGTCATAGCATGAGTTGGAACTTCATCTAAAGAGTTAAAGAATCTTTGATTATCTTTTCTTGTCTTTTCAGTTAATTTAACAACAAATGTTTCTTGTTCAAATGAAGTATTTGGTTCATTGAAACCGATATGTCCATTAGCTCCAATTCCTAATAATTGTAAATCAATTGAAGCTTTATGTAATAAATCGTTGTATTCTTTACATAATTTTTCCAAATCGCTTCCTTCAGAACATGGAATATGAACATTTTCTTCTTTTATATCAACATGAGAGAATAGGTTGCGATGCATAAATGAGTAATAACTTTCTGGATGTGATTTTGGCAATTCACAATATTCATCCAAGTTATAAGTCTTAACATCTTTGAATGATATTTCTCCCTTTTCATATTTCTTGATTAAATTTTGATATAATCCAATAGGACTACTTCCAGTAGCTAGTCCTAAAGTAGCTTTAGGATTTTCTTTTAATAAGTCAGCAATAATATCTGCTGCAACTTTACTTAATTCATCATAATTTTTAACTTTAATTACTTTCATTTTGTTCTCCTCACTAATTTAATAGGCAATTGCCCTTTATATTCTATTTCTCCTTTTAAACATTTTCCTAAACTATTCAAAGAATATTTGCTCACCTCATATAAACATATATAGTTTTTTATTCCCTCTAGATACATATTATCAAATGGGGAGCGCAAACTAACAACAATTGTTTTTTCTTTATCCAAAGAATTAAAAACTTTTGTTTGATAATCGTTTTCGGAAACATTTAAAGTTGCCATTATTATTTTATCACATTTTTTTGTTTTTTCTAGCACTAAATCAAAATTTTCTAATCTTTCGTTAATTATTATCTCACAGCAATTAGGTAGATACTTTCCAAGGCTCAAATATTCCTTAGTATCATTATCAACTAAAGTCATTAATTTTATTTCTGGGAAAATAATAACAACATTTTCGCAAGAATTGATAATCGGATTAATACTATTAAAAGCTATAGTCACGCTATTATCAAAAACATCTAAAGCATTTTTATAAGCTTTATCAACATCAAAGAAATCATTATTTTCTTTAAACCACTTTTCTTTTAAACGAATTATTCTTTCTACGGCCTTATCAATAGTTTCTTCTTTAATTCTTCCATTTTTAACTAAATTAAGAAAAGTTTCATATATTTCTCTTTGTTCAATAATATCCGCTTTTCCACAGAACATCATTATATCAACAGAAGCATTAACACATTTTTCAATGATTTCTTCATATGAATAATGAGATTGAATTGCTCCCATTGTTAACGAATCAGTAATAACTAATCCTTGATAACCCCATTCATTTCGCAAAATATCATTGATTATTTTTTTAGATAAAGAAGCAGGAAAATCTTTATCCAAACTATCATAAACAATGTGAGCAGCCATTATTCCTTCGCATCCATTTAAGATAGCCTTTTTAAATGGTAAAAATTCCACATTCTCTAAATCTTTTCTATCCTTACTCACTTTAGGTAAGCTCAAGTGCGAATCTACACTTGTATCTCCATGCCCTGGAAAATGTTTTAAAGTTGATAATAAATTGGCTTTGCCAAATCCACTTTGAGCCATATTCACATATTTAGAAACAACCTTAGCATCATCAGAATATGATCTTGAACCAATAACAGGATTATGAGGATTATTATTGACATCAGCAACCGGGGCAAAAACAATATTATATCCTAATTCCTTTAATTCTCTTCCTTGATCATAGTAAATATTGCTACAATCCTTTTGAGTGGAAGAAATTGTCATAGCTCCTGGAAATGGACTAATGCCATCTTTTACTCTAACAACCATTCCCCCCTCTTGGTCAACTCCAATAAAGACAGGATACTTGCTATTCTTTTGAATATCGGAGTTTAATCTTTTTACCTCTTGAGGATCACTACTTACGTTTCTAGCAAAATGAATTACTCCCCCAATATGCATTTCCTTAATTTGCTCATCGAGTTGACTATTATAACTTGTACCATGAAAAGCAAACATGAGCATTTGTCCAATCTTTTCTTCTAAAGTTAAAGATTTTAATTCTAACTTCATCACTTATACTCCTTCAAATAATTTTCCTTTAAATAATCCTCTAGACACTTTTTATCATTACTAACTTTTTCATCAATAACTTTATCTAACAAATAATTTAATGCTTCCCCAATTATCTCCCCATCAATATTTAAATCATTCATTAAATCATGTCCATTAATATCTAACATTTTTATATTATAAGCTTCTTTGTCATTAATAATAAAATCAACATTTTCTTTAGTTTTTATTAAAACATTATAAAAGTCTTTATCACTACTAACTGTCATAAGAAACTCAAGCATCATATAAACATATTCACTCATCGGTGATAAATGCAAAAGCTTTTTAGCACTGATTTTGCTACAATCAAATTTCCAACCTAAATTGCTAATCAACCAACAAACCTCTCTAGTTTGTTCTTTGCTATACTTTAGTTTTTCCATTGATTTCATAGCTATAATAGCTGAAGCATTAAGAGATTCTTTGTCTAAACAATTTTTATTTTCTAAAACTATTCCTGTATTTAAAAATATTCCCAAAAGTTTTAAAACAATTTTTTCTCTAACTTCTTTTTCTTTTAAACCTTCATCTAATTTAAATAACATTTCTAAAGTATTCATCCATAATGATTTATTATTAATCATTATATCTTTTTGTTCTAATAAATTAGGAATAAATAAACTAAACAAAAAATCATATTCATTAACGATTTTTCCAAAGCAATTGCTAGTTAATATTCCATTTAATTCACTTTGTACTCTTTCCGAAGAAATATTTAATAACAATGATTTGTTTTTAAAAATTGCTTTTTTAGTTTCTTCATCAATTGAAAATTCTAAAGTAGAAGCAAATCTAATTGCCCTTAAAATCCTTAAAGCATCTTCATTAAAACGGCTACTAGCATCACCGACACAAACAATTTTTTTGTTTTTCAAATCATTTATGCCATTAAAATAATCACCAACATTACCATTAATATCACAAAAAAGTGCATTAATCGTAAAATCTCTTCGACTTAAATCATCTTTTAAACTTTTAGAAAAAGTAACACTACTAGGATGACGATTATCTAAATATTCATTATCTGTTCGATATGTTGTTATTTCAAAAAGTTCTTTTCTTATGACAACTCCAACTGTTCCATGTTTTATTCCTGTTAAAACAATTTGATAGTTATTAAATATTTTAATAATATCATCTGGTAAAGCATTTGTTGTGATATCCCAATCTTTAGGATTTTTCTTTAAAAGTGAATCTCTTACTGCTCCTCCTACAGCATACCCTTCATAACCATTGTCTTGTAATTTCTGCAAAATATTTTTAACTTTTCCTGGTAAATTTATGGTCATATTAATTTGTCTCCATCAAAAACATATATTGTTTTTAATTATATAAATTATACATTATTTATCATCTTTTTACAACAATGAATTAATAAGCTTTTTTAAGTTTTTAAAAAGATAATAAACCAACTAATTCAATTTTAGGAAATAATCATTAAATCAATTATAAATAAAAAAGCATAAATAAAAGGCCGATACAAAAGTAAATCGACCTTTATTTTTTTATTTAAATTATCCAACGATTCCTGTTCTTTCAATACTTTCAACAAATTGTTTTTGAACAAAGAAGTAACCGATTAATAATGGTAACATCATTAATAATGCGGCAGTATTGGCGATTAATCCACGGAATTTTGGATCTTGAGCAACGTCTTCAACACCTTGTAAAACTTCTTTACCGGCAGCTCTCCATGTATTGATAATTGTATCAAGACGTTCAGTAGCTCCTAGTTTTGTTGAAAGAAGTGGGAAAGATGTAGAGTAGCTCAATAGGTTTGCAAAATAGTAATCGTTCCATTGCCATACGAAAGCAAATAGACCAACAGTAACAATGGCACCACGAGCATTTGGAAGCATTACACTCCAGAATGTTCTAATAACACCAGCACCATCGACTTGAGCAGATTCCTCTAGTTCCTTTGGAAGGTTCTTGAAGAATTGACGGAACAAGTAAATAAAGATTGCTGATCTTATTCCTTGGCCAAAGGCTGCAAGAATATACAATGAGAATATATTACCTACTAAATTAATTCCAAAGAATGGAGTATTAGGAAGTAGCAAGTAACGAGCTATATGCAATGTTTCATTTGGAACAACCAAAGTGAAGACAACGGCATAGAACAATATTCCATTACCTTTAAATTTTAAACGTGCGAATGAATATCCCGCAACCGCAGTCGCAATGATTTGAATTAACATTGTAACTGTTGAAACGATAACCGTATTAAGAAGGGTACTTGTTAAAGCAAATGAAGTTGCTGAAGTATCCCAAACTCCTAACAATTCCCAAGCTATTTGGAAATTTACAATACTAAATTGACTTGGAATAAAGACAACTTGAGGGTCTGAAATTGTCATTGGGTGACGTAGGGCCGCAGAAATTTTTTCAAATATAGGAAGTAGAATTACAAAGCATAATCCAATAAGAATTAAACCTCTAATTAACTTTCCAAAGAACATTAATGTATTTTTTCCACGAATCTTTTTCTTAGTTGGATCTTTCCAACTGTCAACCATTGTATTCCAATCGTCTTTTAATTTCTTTCTAAAAGGTTCTTTTTCTTTTACTTTTACTTCTACATCATTATTCGTCATAATAGAACACCAACCTACTTAGAAGGAATAATACTATTGCTATTATCAAGATTGAAGATAAACAGAACATCAATGACATCGCAGAGTGGATACCATAATTTGTCAATCCACCCAAACCACCAGCATATGTAACATTACCAGCGCTTGCGTAAGTGTTGATGGTTGTTAAAATCTCAGATCTTAACAATGAGTCAACAGCTGTATAAACAGCCGCAGTCAACATCAATGGAGAAACCATTGGGAAAGTAATTTTCCAGAAGATTTCGTATTGTGTTGCGCCCTCAATTTTTGCAGCTTCATACAAATGTTTTGGTACAGATTGTATACCAGATAAGAATATCAATATTTGTACACCTGAATATGAAATAATATCAAATATTGATTCAGATGCATTACTTAAAAAGTTAACCGCGGTTGTCGGAAGATTAGCATTGGTCAAGAAATCAGTAAAGTTAAACATATTTGAGAAGATATCTTGGTTTGCACCTTCCATCTCTTCACCAATAATTGAACCAGCCTTCATCGCAACATCAATTGCTTGAGAGTTAAAGATAACTGGCATGAAGAAGACAGCTCTAACAAATGCTCTTCCTCTAAAATTAGAATTAAGAACAACAGCGATAATCAAACTAAATATTAGAACAAGAGGAATATTTAACAATGTATTACCAAATGATGATAACATTGTTTGTTTAAATGTTGCATGTTCATTCCAAATATATTTGTAATTATCAAATCCAACCCATTCAGTTACAACACCAAGGAATTGTTTTGTTTCATCATTATATGCTAAGTTTTTAACATTTGAAAAACTATAAACAATTGTTGTACAGAAAGGAATCAAGAAGAAATAAATAAAACCAATTAACAATGGAAGAACGAATACAATTCCCCATATTGCTTGTCTTTTCTCATATTTGATTTTTCCAAAAAGCCTATTAAGTGGGGCAAATATTTTTCCTAATAATTTACCAATAGGGGATAAAATCATTTTTAAGAATTTTGCAATAGGTCTAAATACTTTTCCAAGACCTTTCCCGATTTGGGAAAATATTTTCTTAAAAAATTCTTTAATTTTTTTCATTTTTTATTTTCCCTCCTCAAGAATAATATACCAATTTGCCGCAATAGTTAAACCACTATTACTATCACGATAAGAATCATCATCGAAGTTGATCATCAATTTCAATCCGTTTGCATATTCTACTTCAACAACGTTATCAGTTACATATTGATGGTTAACTAATCTACTCTTATAAATACCTAAATCATTAAGTTGTTTGTTAAGTTGAATAATCTTTTGTTTCCAGTTAAGATAATATGCACCATAATACATAGTATAATTTGTTTCTAGTAAATCTTTTGTATCGCTTGCTGAAAGAGTAAAGGCTAAATTAGAACCAGTCTCTAAAGCTTTTAAGAAATACCATTCAGGGATATTATCATCATTAAGGTTAACATCATATCCAGAATAATCAAACATTCCACTAACA
>CANQJU010000042.1 GCA_947624315.1 uncultured Bacilli bacterium
TGCCTTCAAAGTGACGCCACTCATAACCATATACAGGTCCTAAATCTCCCCATTTATTGGCAAAGTCTTTATCAGTCGCAATTTTAGAAGCAAATTCTTCAATTGTTTCTCCTTGAAACTCATTTGAATTTTTATATGTTTCATATGGCCATTCATTCCAAATGCGAACATTATTTTTAACTAAATATTCAATATTAGTACTGCCACTAATAAACCATAACAATTCATGAATAATAGACTTCAAATGAACCTTTTTGGTTGTTAAAAGAGGGAAACCCTCACTCAAATCAAAACGCATTTGATAACCGAATGTTGAAATAGTGCCAACACCTGTACGATCATCTTTCTTGTGCCCATTAACTAAAATGTGATTTAAAAAATCCAAATATTGTTTCACGTAATTCACCTACTTTGTCTTATTTTATCATAATTTAACATTTTTGAAAACAATTAATTTAAAAAGACTTTTTATAATTATTTAAAATGTCATAAAAGACAAAAAGATGCACATTATAATGCATCTTGTTGTTTTTTATTTTGTCTTTGGTTTTCTCTATCTCTACATATAATATAGGAAACTGTTGTTATAAGTATAAATAAGATAAGTAATGACCAAAGCCAACACCACTTACATTTAGGTTCTTCAATTGGAATTGGTTCAATAGTTTTTGTTTCTTGATAATGACACTTAGAGCATTCTCTTGTGGCCTTATCACCATCTTCTATCCATTCACCAAATTCATGAGCTTCTTTATCAACTATTTTCCCGCAAATTTTACATTTATGATAATGCTCATTACTATTTGTTTCCCATTCTTCACTTAATTCATGCTCTTTTTTAGGAATAACTGTTTCACTGACTTCTTCCATTTCATCATTAAACATTTTTCCACACATTGTACACTTATAATATCCAATGCGACCTTCCGTAGAACAAGTTGATAAAATACCTGGATAATAAACAAAATGATGATTTAATTTATCAATTACTATTTCTTTTATTTCTTCATATTTTTCATTGAAAAACTTATGACATGTTAAGCACTCATAATGACCTTTAACACCAGCTTCAGTACATGTTGCTTCTTTTCTTTCGTGCCATTCACTAAATTCATGACCTAAACTTTTAACACTTTCATTTTTAATATAATTGCATATTTCACAAGTATATTGTTTCTTTCCACTGTGTTCACAATCTGGGGCAACAACTATAGTACCATCATCATATTCATGTTTTATTATACTATCCCATTGTGAACATTTTGTACAAACATGGAAATGTCCATCAATTGAATAGTGCCATTCATCACTATAACTATGTCCTGTTTTAGGAATTACAATATCGTCCATTTCCCTAAAACTAGCATCAAATTTTTTCCCACATATTAGACAATCATAATGTCCCTTAATACCATCTTCAGTACATGTAGGTTCTTTTCTTTCATACCATTCACTAAATTTGTGACCAGAACTTTTAATTACTTCTATTTTACTATAACCACATATTGTGCATAGATACTTTTTCTCACCACTATGTTTACAATCTGGATAAGAAATTATTGTTCCATTATCATATTCATGTTTTATTATATTATCCTTTTGTGAACAAACTGTACATTCATGATAATGTCCTTCACTTGAACATTTCCAATCACTACTATAACTATGACCTAATTTTTCAGTAGTAACTTTTTTAATTTCTCCACATATAGTACAAACATATTCATCTAAACCATTTTTAGTACAATCAGGTAATTCAATAATTTTTGAAAAAACATAGTCATGTGATTTGTGAATTATTATTGTATGACCTATGTTATCATCTTCAAATTGTGGTCTATTAGTCGTAGAATCATTAGCAACAAATTTTTCTAAGTTAACATCGTAATAATCTATATTTTCAGGTAATACCTCTGATAATAATTTTAAACTTTCAAGATTATCAGGAAGAACAATAGTTTTTAATTTATTGCACATATAAAGCATTGGTAAATTACCATTCACTGTACTGCCACTTCCAATACCAACAGACCCAGCTTTTCTCATATCAAAATGACTAATATTTAATTCAGATAAACTTGAACATGTATGAAACATTTGTCTCATATTAGTTACATTTGATGTATTAAAATTACTCAAATCTAGCTTTTCTAAGCGCATACAGAACATAAACATACTATACATATCAGTTACATTTGATGTATCAAAACTGCTCAAATCTAATTCCTGTAACCATATACAATTCATAAACATATTGCCCATCTTTAATGCACTATTAGTTTTAAAACTTCTTATGTTTAATTTTTTCAGATTTTCACAAGAAGAAAACATTTGGCTGAAATCAGTTACATTTGATGTATCAAAAGTATCAAAGATACTAAAATCCAATTCCTGGAATCCACGACAAGAACTAAACATGGCTCTCATATCAGTAACTTGAGATGTATCAAAATTACGCAAATCCAACTCTTTTAAACTTTGACAATTACTAAACATACTATTCATAGTAGTAACATTAGATGTATCAAAACTACTTAAATCTATACTTTTAAGTGCTTTACAAGCCTCAAACATTCTTTCCATATTAATAACTTGAGATGTATTAAAATTACGCAAATCTAATTCTTTTAAGTTCTCACACTGATGAAACATACTATACATATTAGTAACTTTAGATGTGTCAAAATTTGTAAAATCAATGCTTTCTAACTTTGAACAGTAATAAAATAATCCATGTGTTACAAGAGCGTTATCAGCATTATACACATATTTATTTGGCAATTCATCATCTGAAAGACATATTTTGCCTTCATATACTAAAGCTATCTCAGTTTCCGAAACATTAGATTTATATACTTTTACTTTATCATTTATAACTTTAGTAGTATCAATATATCCTTCTGGAGCTTCATATAAAAAAGATACTTTAGTTAAGTCAGTCCAATTAGTTATTACACTTGTTATATCAGGTTTACTAATTGAACAATCAGGCAATCCAATATCTTCTGCCATAATTTTTATATCATTTTTTTTACTATTAAATAAAAAATTCAAAGAAAAAATACAAACAAATAAAACAATTATTTTAACAATTTTTTTCATTTTTTATCACTTTCTACTAAAATTTCGTATTCTAACTAATTATAACATTAATAGTTTTAAAACTAAACGAAAAAAAGTTAGACATATAGATAAAAACTAGACATATTAAAAACGCCTAAAAATTCATTTTAGACGTCATTTTATTATTTATTTTGTTGTTTTTTTATTCTTTTCACTTTTTGCACATTTGCATTCAGAACTTGCTGATTTAGCTTCTTTTTTCTTTTTTTCACTAGCTGCATCAGGAAAACTAGGATCATACTGACCTAATGATTCTTCAGCAAACTCATTTTCTAAATCATTATAGTATTTAACACCATACATATTGTTTCTTCTTAATTCAGCTAAATAATCTTCACTAGAAAAACTTTTTGTTTGATTGTCTTTTTTCATTTTCTTTACCTCCAATTATATTATTCTACATTTGAAGGTAAAGTATTTATTATTCAATTAGGTAATTCATATTTTCCGGTTCAAATTCACTTAATCCTTTAAAATTTTGTTGCCTTAAAGCTTCATAAACAATAATGGCAGCACAATTGCTAACATTTAAAGCTCTGACTTTATCAGTCATTGGCAAACGAATACATCTATCTAAATTATCTTGAAGAATTTTTTTGGGAATTCCCGTTGATTCTTTGCCTAAAACAAAATAATAATCTTTGCTATCATCTTTTACATCAACATCATGAACACCATGTAAACCATATCTTGTTAAAAAATACATTTCACCTTTATTTTTTTGTAAAAAATCTTCCCAATTTTCATATAAGATATAGTGAACATCTTTTACATAATTAGCTCCACTTCTTTTTACTTCTTTTTCATCGAGACTAAATCCTAATGGTTTAATCAAATGCAAAATTGTGTTTGTGGCAAGACAAGTTCGCATAATATTTCCTGTATTTTGTGGAATTTCTGGTTGATATAAAACTAAATTTAAACTTCCCATTTTTAATCCTTTCTTTTTGTAATTTTTTAAATTAAATTTTTAAAAACATTACCTAAACTATCACATATAACTAAAGTTGCCATATTATCATATGATGTTATACTCTTATTAATAATAATTAAGTTTTTGCCTTGAAAATATTGAACCAATCCTGCAGCTGGATAAACAGTTAAACTTGTCCCTCCAACAATCAAAGTATCGCAGTGTGATATATAATCTATACTCTTATATAATACTTCACTATCTAAAGGTTCCTCATATAAAACAACATCTGGTTTAACAATTCCCTGGCACTTTTCACAATGAGGAACACCATGACTATGTAAAACATAATCTAAGTCATAAAACTTCCCACATTTGCTACAATGATTTCTTAAAACACTACCATGAAGTTCTAAAACCTCTTTGCTTCCCGCAGCTTGATGTAAGCCATCAATATTTTGGGTTATAACAGCTTTTAATTTTCCTTCTTTTTCTAATTTTGCTAAAGCTAAATGAGTTACATTAGGTAAAGCATTAGGATATACCATCTTTGTTTTATAAAACTCATAAAAAATATCAGGATTAGCTAGAAAAAAGTGATGAGATAATATTTCTTCAGGAGAATAATGATATTTTTGATTATAAATACCATTACTACTGCGAAAATCAGGAATGTTGCTTTCAGTTGATACTCCTGCACCTCCAAAAAAAACAATTGATTGCGAATTTTTAATTATCTCGCAAAATTCTTTTATTTTGTCCATTATTATTTTTCCTTATTTTCAAATTTATATTTAATATTAAACCATTTACTTAAATTGGCAAATTCATTTTTTTCAACATCAGAAAGTATTGTTACTTTTCCTTTACCGCGATTATAAAATTCAATTGAAGATTTTTTTATTTCTTGAGTTATTATTTCTCCCAATTTAATCATTTCATCAACTTTTAAAAACTCAAATATTTCTATTTTTAATAATTCAAGCCAAGGAGAAGTAATGATTAACAAATCACAATCTTTTTTAGAAATTGGTTTGAATGTTTCTTCAGACACTTTAAAAGCTTCACTTTTTTTGCATTTGTTTTCTTTAATTATTATTTCCAAATTATCACTAGGAATATTATAAATATGATTATAATTAAAATTTTTTTGGTAAAGATTAGCTTTTAAAATATAATCTTTAGCACATAATATTAAATTCTTTTGTTCAAAGTTTTTATTTACATAATCAATAATAACTTTTTGAATATTAATAATAGGAATATTTAAAGTAGATAAATAATCACTGCAATATTCAATAATACTATCATTGATAACAATTAATAACTTTATGTTTTGTGATAAAAGTTTTTCAACATTCTTTTTAACATAATTTAAAATAACTTCTGGTTCTTTTCCTTCATAAGGATCATTTTTTAAATCATTAATATAAAGGAAATCTTCATTTTTAAATTCATTACATAAAGTATTAAGAATATATAATCCATCAACATTAATATCGATGATTCCAATTGGCAATTTATTCATATCATTATATATACCATTTAGGTATTCTCCTTGAAAACATTTTATCATAAATACATCTTTTTTTCAACACAATCGACAAAATTTGCTTTATAAAAGTGGTTTAATTAAACCACTCCTTTTACAATATTATTTTTTTAATTGGTTGATGATCTTTATCAAACCATTGAATTTGTTGAGCCATAGTATCGGCATCTCCGGTTGTATAAATCTTTACGATTCCATCTTTATCATCACTTGCTAATAGTTTACGCTTTTTTAAGACTTTTTTAAGATACAAACCTGTTGGTTTCCCACAATCTATCAATTTAACATTTGGTAAAACTTGATTTATTTCTTTAGACAAAAGTCCAAAATGCGTACATCCTAAAATGACAGTATCAAGATTACAATTTTTCAATTCATTCAATTTAGTGCTAACAATATCTTGAGAATAATCAGTATTCATTTTCATCTCTTCAACAAGCGTAACAAATTCACTACATTTGACATAGTAGCGTATGCCTTTTTTAAAGATTTTTCTTTTTTCTAAATAACTTTCATATTTATGAGAATCAATTGTAGCATTAGTAGCTAAAACAGCAATGTTCTTGTTTTGACTTGTTTTAAGGGCATATTTAGCAGTTGGTTCAATTACTCCAATAATAGGAATATTAGTTAATTTAGATAAGTGACTGCTATTACATGTGGCAGTATTACAAGCAATAACGATAGCTTTTACATTTTGCTCTAATAGAAATTTAGTAACATTTGTAACTAAATTTTGTATTTCTTCGCTACTTTTTATTCCATATGGACAATTTAAAGTGTCACCAACATATATAAATTCTTCATTGGGAAATAATTCAACAAGTTTTGATAGAACAGTTACTCCACCAACTCCGGAATCAAAAACACCAATTGGACGATTATCATTCATGATTAATACCTTCTTAATTAAATAATAAAAATATTTTTCAAAAACACAAAAATATTATACATCTAATTTTTTACTTATACAAGAAAAAATATTTTTAAAAATAAAGATTTTTATGATATAATTTTATTGAATAATAAAGGAGCTAATTATGAATGATTTAATTGCTATTAATGATAAAGTATTAGAAGCATTAGAGAAAAAAATTCCCGTTGTAGCTTTAGAGTCAACTATTATTTCTCATGGTATGCCATATCCAGAAAATGTTAAAACGGCTCTTGAAGCTCAAAAAATTATTTATGATAATGGGTGCGTCCCCGCAACCATTGCAATTATCAAAGGACAAATTAAAATTGGTTTAACCGATAGTGAAATAGATTATTTAGGGAAAAAGGGTACAGAAGTTTTAAAAACATCTACTCGTGATATTCCATATGTTGTTAGTCAAGGATTAGATGGAGCTACTACTGTTTCAGCTACTTCTTATTTAGCTGCCAAAGCTGGAATAAAAATATTTGCTACCGGTGGTATTGGAGGAGTTCATCGAAAAGCCCAAGAAACATTTGATATTTCTGCTGATTTAGATGAATTAAGCAAAACTAAAATAGCTGTTGTTTGTGCTGGGGCTAAATCTATTCTTGATTTGGGATTAACTTTAGAATATTTAGAAACCAAAGCTGTTGATGTTATTGGCTATCAAACTAATGTTCTTCCCGCTTTTTATACTTCTAAAAGTGATTTCTTTGTTAATCATCGCTTAGATTCCCCTTTAGATATTGCTAATCTCATCAAGGCTAAATGGCAACTTGATATGCCCGGTGGAGTCCTAATCACCAATCCTATTCCTCAAGAAGATGAAATGGATAAAGATACTATTGATAAAGCTATCTCTGAAGCTCTTTTGGAAATGGAAAAATTGCATATTACTGGAAATAAAACTACTCCTTATTTGCTTGCGAAAATAAAAGATATTACTAAAGGAAATAGTTTACAGTCAAACATTAAATTGGTTTACAATAATTGTTTATTAGCTAGCCAAATTGCTAAATATTTATATTAAATAGTACGAAAGTACTATTTTTAATTGGAAAATATAAAAATAATGCATCATTCTTAACTTTTATCAATTAATATGGTATAATTATTAAAGGTGAAATGAATGAAACGTATTTTAGGATTAATTTTAGAACTTAACCCCTTTCATAATGGTCATAATTATTTTATTAGGAAAGCTCAAGAAATAGTTAATCCTGATATTACAATTGCCATTATCACCACTAACTTTAGTATGAGAGGGGATATTCATACTATTGATAAATTTACCAAAACAAAATTGTTATTAAAAAGTAATATTGATATGGTAGTGGAATTGCCTTTTTTAGGTAGTGTTTGTAGTGCTGATTACTTTGCCTATAATGCAATTAAAACTTTATCCGAGTTTAAAATTACCGATTTAGCTTTTGGTAGTGAATGTCAAAATATTGATGAACTTTTTCGGCAGGCAACATATGCCTTTTGTGGCCGAAAGTAATGATTTTGGTCAGTGTATTAGTGAGGGCTGAAAAGATTTTGGCAAAAAAGTTGATCCGCCGCATAC
>CANQJU010000043.1 GCA_947624315.1 uncultured Bacilli bacterium
GTCATCGTGCCATAGAACCATAACATTACTAGCTCCTTCTTGATAAGCAGCTTTAACCATTAATCTCGTTAATTCAGCACATTCAATTGGGCTATTAATAACTAGCATTTGTCCTTTTTGAATATTTACTCCCACTTTTACAGCTAAATGTGCATATTTTTCTAATAATTTTTTTGATAAATTATTTTGTTTCCTTTCTTTATGAAATTATTATATCACATTTTTATATATTTTAAAATAAATGAGCAAGAAAATTCTTGCTCAATTTTTTTATTGTGTAGGTAGACCAATACCAGAATCAGGATTTCCTGGTTCAAATACTTCAGGTTCACCAATAAATTCAGGATATTGTGGAGTTCCATATCCAACAATATATAAGCTATTTAATGGATATGATCTCTTAGCGCACATATCAGAAGTATTACCTTCAATTGTATAAACTTTTTCATCGTCAACCGCATAAACAATACCAGTATGTGTTGATCCAGCTGATGAACCAATATCACGATAGAATGTTATGTCACCAGCTTTAGGAATATATCCACTTTCACGTGCTTGGAAAATTCCTCGATCTTTAAACCAGCCCATTCCAGTTGTACATCCACAATACTTAGGAATTATATCAGTACTTATACCGGCTTGATTAGCGCACCATGAAACAAACATAGCACACCATGGTTCGTAATTCAAATGATACCAAGCGCCATATTTTGTATCATTATCTGGACCTTCACGATAGCCGATTTCTGCAGCAGCAATTTTAACTAATCTTGCGGCATAATCAACATTAGGTATTCCATATACAACAATATAAATAGATCCTCTTACTTGTTCATTTGTTTTTGAAATTGCACTAATTTTAACTGTTCCCGCATTCACAGCAATAATTCTTCCGCTTTCATTAACAATAGCAATTTCACTATCACTACTAATCCATTGATAGTTTTCTAAATTCTTAGCTTTATCAATACTAATATAAGTAATGTTTCCCGCATTTACTAAAGATCCTTCTTCAGGAATACTAAGTATTAAATTACCATCAGCAGGTTCTCCAAAGTCATCAAGAATTTCACTTGTATGTCCAACTGTAATAGTTGTCTTTCCTTCTATTTCTTTATTTTCTTTACTAGTTACAGTAATAGTTGTTGAACCTTCTTGTAAGCCTGTAAAAATATTATTTTCATAACTTACAATTTTAGAATCTTCAATACTAACATCAAACTTTTGAATATCATTAGTTTCCAATTTATCAATATTGCTAATAAAGAAACCTGATGTTCCTCCCACTTTAATGAAATCATTAGTTAAAACAACAATTGGTTTTAGAGGAATAATCTCAATAGTAATTTTAGCAGTTAATTCTTTATTTACTTTATCAGTAACAGTAATTATAAAAGTTCCTGTTTTTTTAGCAACAACTATATAATTATTTCTTTCGATTAAGCTTTCATCACTTATTTGCCAATCAAATTTTTCCGGATTATTGTAGTTTAATAAATCCAATTTAAAACTATCTCCAACCATAATTGTTGTATTATTAATATTAAAAATTGGCATTTTTCCATATGCTACAAAATCAATTGTAACAAAAACAGATGGATCATCTTTAACAGAAATAGTTAAGGTTGTTGAACCTTCTTGTAAAACATGATAAGTTTTTTCACCAGTTTTTTCTATAACATTAGGATTGCTAAAAGAAAAATCTAATACATCTTCAGTATCATAATTATAAATATCTATAGTGAAAATATCATCAATAACAAAAATATTTTGAGAAATATTGTATTTGATTTCACCATATTTGACAGTTATTTCAATACTAGCAAATATGCTTGCATCATCTTTAAGATAAGCTGTTACTATAGCTTTTCCATAGCCTACAGGAATACCAAAGTTATCACTAATTATTAAAACATCTTCATTGCTTGATTTAATATCAAATAATTCCCATGATTCATAATTTGTTATTTCAAATTCAACAAAATCATCAATTGAAATTTCTTCTAAATCACTAGTTAAAATTGGTTTTTCATACTCAACATTTACTTCCGCTTTAACAAAAAGTTGACTATTACTTTTAGATGATAATGTTACTTCTGTTTTGCCTTTAGAAACAGCTATTATTTTTCCATTTTGAATTTCCATAATTTCATTAGAAAAAGAAATATCAAAATCATCTAGTGTTCCTTGATAATTTTTGAATTCAATTTTTAATTCATCACCAACTTTAAGATAGCTGTTACAATTAATCAAAGGATTAACTAAAACTTTTAAAGTAGCTTCCTTATTATTGTATTTAGCAACCAATTCGGTTTCTCCCATTTTTAAACCAAAGATTTGATTATCTTTGATTTCGGAAATTGATGGATCATTAAAACTAAACTCAATTTTATCAATATCCAAATTTTCTAAAGAAATAGGAATATCGGTTCCGTTTTCATCAGCGTATAATATTTCTTCTGTAAAAGAAAATGTTTGATTGTTTTTTTGCCCACATCCACAAATAAACAAAATAAAAATTGCACATAAAACGAGTAATACTTTTTTCATAATCTTCTCCTCTTATATGCAATTATTATACCATATTTATTTGTAAAATGAAAGTGTTTACATGACTTTTTTTATCCAACTTGTGCACGATAAATATTAGCATAAACACCATTTTGGGCTATTAGTTCTTTATGAGTACCTTCTTCTACTTTTAAACCATGGTCCAAAACAATGATTTTGTCAGAGTTTTGAACAGTAGACAAACGATGGGCAATAATAATTAATGTACGATTTTGGCCAACGACCTCTAAAGCTTTTTTTATCATCACTTCTGTTTCAGTATCAATATGTGAAGTAGCTTCATCCATAATTAAAATAGATGGATTATGAACCAATACTCTAGCTAAAGCAATAATTTGCTTCTCACCACAAGACATATTTGAACCAGCTCTAGTAATATCTTGATTAATTCCGTTTTCGAACTTATCAATTATTTTCTTGCCACCAATAGAAGTTAGTATTTGAACTATTTCTTCATCGCTAACATTTTCTTTACCAAAGCGAATATTTGAAGCAATCGTTCCTTTAAATAATACCGGTTCTTGTAAAACAATTCCTATATGTTCGCGATAGCTTCGCTTAGAATGTGTTTTAATATCTACTCCATCAACAAGTATTTGTCCTTTGCCTTCTTCTAAATCATAAAATCTTAATAAAAGATTCATTAAAGAAGATTTACCACTTCCAGTATGTCCAACCAAACCAACTGTTGATCCCTTATCAATATGGAAACTAATGCCTTTTAAAACATAATCATCTTTTTCATAAGCAAACCATACATCATTAAAATCAATATTTCCCTCATATCTTGGTAATATTTCTTTTGTTGGATCCTCTTGTTTACCTTCTATTAATTTATGAATTCTTTCAGTACGCACTAAAGAATGTTGGAACTCACCTACTTGATTAAAAATAATATCAATCGGATCAATTATTTTTAATAAGTATTCATTGTAAGCATATATTAATCCCGCAGTAATAACCATATCAGAAATAGATAATCTTTGGAAACCAAAATAAACAACAATTAAAAGTGTTACTAATCCTCTAACAATACCAATCATATTCCATCCACCAATAATATGAAGTTTAACCTCTTTTAATTGTTCATCCATATAATTCTTATTAACAACATTGAACTCATTAATTGTGTGTTTTTTAAAATTAAATATTTGCAAAATATTAATTCCATTAATGATTTCATTGATTTTAGCTGTTAGTATTGATCTTAATTCATTAACCTTTTCTGCCACAACTCGCAATTTAGATAAAAAGACTTTAATCCAAATATAAACAAATGGATATACAATAAAACTCAAAAAGGCTAAACGTTTGTCTAAATAAAACATACCAACATAAGCTAATATAAAGCTTAAACTTGCATTTAACAATACATTGATAGTCATTCGATACAAAATAATCATACCATCAACATCAGTTTGAATTCTTGCGGCCATTTTACCAGCTGGTTCTTCATCAAAGTAACTAATTGGAAGTCTTTCCACGCTTCGCATAGCTTCTGTTCTTCCTCTTTGGGCAATATCTGATACAACAACATTAGTTGCTCTTGTTCCAATAAAGGAAGCTATAATTGAAAGAACACTTCTAGCAAAAAGCATTAGAATGAGAATTACCAATATAGAAACAACAGGTCGATAAAAATCAATTACTTCATTTTTAGATAATCTAATAACAGGATATGTATTAGTAACTCCATCAGCATCTTTGATTGTTAAAACATTATCTTTGATACTTTTTGTTCCCAAAGCAATCTTTTCTTCACATAAAAAGAAACCATCTTTGTAAACAATTAAGCTCATATCTTTTATTACTTCATCATCGTCATCTAAAAACCTTGTTTGTTTAAAATATCTACCTTGATATTCAACAGTCTTTTTATCAACAGTTTCTACTTCAACCCAATCATATTCAATACCTAAAATATAATTATCAAGAATTTCCTTAACAATAAGCGGTGATAAGAAATTAAGGATTTGTACAAATACTATCATTACTATACTAATAAATACATATTTGCCATTTCCTTTAGTAAATTTAAAAGTTCTTTTAAGATTTTTAAACATAATATGCACCTACTTGCTTTCCAACTGCTCAATATATTGCATTTTGTACCAGTTATCATGTTTTAGCAATTCTTGATGCGTTCCAATATCGGTAATTTTTCCATTTTCTAAAACGATAATTTTATCGCATTTAGTTATAGCTGAAAAACGATGAGCAACAATTATATTAGTTTTTCCTTGACGTGATTCTCTCAAATTATTAATAATGTTGGTCTCTGTTAAAGCATCAACAGCACTTAAAGAATCATCAAGAATAAGTATTTCTGGATTTTTAACTAAAGCTCTAGCTATTGATAGTCTTTGTTTTTGGCCTCCGCTTAAGCTATTTCCAAGTTCCCCAACAATTGTTTCTCTACCATAGGCTAATTCTTTTATATCCTTTTTAAAGTCAGCAATTTGAAAAGCTGTTTCCATATCACTATCATTAGCACTAGGATTACCAACTAAGATGTTTTCATCAACAGTTTTGCGGAATAAAATATGAGATTGAGGAACATAACCTACCAATCCGTGAACATCCTCAATTTTATATTTTTTAATATCTACGCCATCAATCAACACTTCTCCACTAGTCACATTAAACTCTCTCAATAATTGACGAATCAATGTTGATTTTCCACTTCCTGTTGGTCCAACAATTCCTATTGTTTCCCCTTTATTAATTTCTAAATTAATATTTTTAATAACTTCGACTTCATCAAAAGGATATTTAAAGCTAACATTTTTAAACTCTATTTTATTAAATGATAATACAGGAAGACTTTCACTATTATCTTTAACTTCAGGAACAATTTCCATAATTTCATTATATCGTCCATCAGCAATTGTAGCTGTATTGATAGTGTTCAATACATTACTTAAAGCAATTAAAGGACCATATAACATACCAATATACATTATAAAGGTTAATAAATCACCTGTTGAAATCTTAGATGTAATAACCATATAACTACCAAAGGCAAAAGCGCAAAAATAAGTAAAAGCATAAATAAACTCAAACAAAGGTGTAAAAGCTGATTCAAACTTTAATATTTTTCGCCAAGAATTAACATCGGCATCAATAGCTGCTTTGGTTTTCTTAAAATCATTTTCTTCTTCACCATATGCTCTAACTGTTTTAACACCTTCAATTGATTCCAACACTTTTTCTGTCATATCAGCATATATTTCATGATGATATTTATAATACCTTCTCTTTTTTAATCTTACTTTATTTAAAAAGAAAATAGCTATCGGCATTATTATTACAGAAACTAAAGTTAAAAGGGGATCAATAGTAAAAATCATTATTGAAATGGAAAAAATAACAATTCCACTATTAAAAACAACAGTTTGAAGGAAGGTTGTAGCTACAACTGTTAAAACCTGTAAATCATTAGTTGCTCGCGAAATCAAATCTCCTTTAGTATATTTAGAATATGTCACAGCATCCAAATCAAATAAATGGCTAATATACTTTTCCCTTAATTCATATGATACTTTTTGTCCCAAAAAGTGAATTGTATAGTGATAAACTATATTAACTAAATATCGAGAAATAGGAATTATTAATAACAATAATCCATATATAATTAATTTATTCACACTTATGGTTCTATTAGCAATCTCTTCAATTACAAGTCCTAAAACCCTTGCGGGGATTACGGATGTTCCAGCTAGTATTAATAAGGCAATACCAGCTAAAATATACTTCTTATATTCTTGCTTAAAAAACCACCCTAAATGTTTAAATACATCTCTCATTTTTTTCACCCGTACAATATAATACTACTTTAGGTTTAAAATTACAATTATAATTTTATTTTTTTAAAAAACGGATATTTAATCCATTAAATATCCGTCAATTTTAATCAATATTTATTAATTTGTATTTTCTTGAACCTACGCCTAATTTTTCAGCAGCTTCAATTGTATGAACTCCATTTCTTGATTCAATTCTTTCGATTAAATCTTTCTTTCCAGGGTCATTAGAATTATATACTAAATCTACACATGCTTGATCTAAAGCAACAGGATCAGTAGATGCTAAAATACCAATATCATTAATCTTAGGATCTTCAGCAACGCTACAACAATCGCAATCAACGCTCATATTTTTCATAACATTAATGTATAATATTTTACCATTAAAATGATCAACTATAGATTTGCTAGCATCGACCATAGCTTCTAAGAAAGAGTCATGATTAGCTGTCCATAATTTACTTGGATCACCAGCTCCATGAATATATGCTTTACCATAACTAGAAGCAAGTCCAATTGATAATTGTTTTAATGCTCCACCATATCCTCCCATTGGATGACCTTTAAAATGTGATAAAACAAGCATTGAATCATATTTTGCTAAACCTTTACCAACAAAATTCTTTTGAATAACTTTTCCACCATTAATTTTTAGTTCTAAATCAGGTCCAGTTGCATCTAACAATTCAACATCGAATGTATCACTCCAACCATGTTTTTTCAAAGTTTCCAAATGACGACTAGTAGTATTTCTACTTCCTTCATAAGCCGTATTGCATTCAACAATCGTACCTTTTACTTTATCAACTACTGGTTTAAAGAAATCTGGTCTAAGAAAGTTTTGATTTCCTTCTTCTCCAGAATGGACTTTGATAGCAACTTTTCCTTCTAATTTATTATCCAACTTGTTAAAAATATCTACTACTCTTTCGGGAGTAATAACTTTTGTAAAATAAACTTTTGCTTCCATTTTGTTCTCCTTTTTTATTATTATAATATATTTTTAAAATTTAGTAAATATATAAAAATAAATAAATTTATTATAGAAAATAAAAATAAACACGTGATATAATATTGTATATAAGGAAAAGTGATTATGGAAAATATAATTAATGATGTTAAAGAAATCTTACAAAATGATATGAGTGGACATGGTATTGACCATGTATTAAGAGTATATAATATGGCCAAAGAATTTGCCAAAAGCGAAAAAGCTAATTTAGAAATAGTATCTTTAATAGCTTTACTTCACGATGTTGATGACTATAAGATTGTTGGAAAGGAAAAAGCTAAAGATCTAAACAATGCCAAAATAATAATGGCCAAAAACAATATTGATAAAAAAGTTCAAGATATTGTTATTCAAGAAATTGGTAGAATTGGATATAATAAATATTTACAAGGTATTAGACCTTTAACTTTAGAAGGTCAAATTGTCTCTGATAGTGATATGTGTGATGCCATAGGGGCTAATGGTATCTTAAGAGCTTATGCATATAGTCTTAAAATTCATCAACAATTTTTTGATAAAAATATCTTCCCAATAGAAAATATAAACGTTTCTGAATATATTATAGACCGACCAAGTACAAGTGTTTGCCATTGCTTTGAAAAACTATTAAAACTTAAAAATCTTATGCTTACTAATAGTGGTAAAAAGGAAGC
>CANQJU010000044.1 GCA_947624315.1 uncultured Bacilli bacterium
GTGTTATTTTTTTACAAAATAAATTACATTTTATCTTTATATTTTAAGTTGTTTTTGATATAATAAATACATAAGAGGTGAAGATAATGATTGACCGCTATAGCAGTAAAGAAATGAAAGCAATATGGAGTGATGAAAATCGTTTTGCATCTTTTCTTGAAGTGGAAAAAGCCAGTGTTTTATCACTTGCTGAATTGGGAATAGTCCCTTATGATGATGCAGTTTTGATAAATGAAAAAGCTGATTTTTCTGTTGAAAGAATTAAAGAATTAGAGGAAATTACCCATCATGATGTTATTGCTTTTACGAGAACTGTTTCCGAATATCTTGGTGATGAGAAGAAATGGTTTCATTATGGTTTAACTAGTACTGATGTTGTTGATAGTGCTAACGCCTTAATGTTACAAAAAGCTAATGATATTATTGAAGGACGAGCTTTAGATTTTTTAAATGATTTAAAAGAAAAAGCTTTAAAATATAAGAATTTACCATGCATCGGAAGAACTCATGGAATACATGCGGAAATAACCTCTTTTGGATTAAAATGGCTTAATTTTTATGATGAATTGAGAAGAAATATTAATATATTTAATGAGGCTCGACAAGAAGTAGAAGTGATAAAATTAAGTGGTGCTGTAGGTAATTATGTTTTGATTCCTGTGGAAACTGAAGAGCTAACAGCTGAAAAGTTAGGCTTAGGTTATGCTAAAATTTCCACACAAGTTTTGTCTCGTGATCGCTTTAGCGCATATATTATGTCTCTTGGACTTATTGCTTCAACATTAGAAAAAATTGCTACCGAAATACGTTTGTTATCGAGAACAGAAATTAAAGAAGTTGAAGAATATTTTAGTAGTGGTCAAAAAGGTTCGAGTGCTATGCCTCATAAGAGAAATCCTATTGCTTCTGAAAATATATGTGGATGTAGTAGAATTGTTCGCAGCTATATTAATGTTGCTTTAGAAAATAATATTTTATGGAGTGAAAGAGATATAAGTCATTCCTCTGCTGAGAGAATTATGCTTCCTGATGTCACAACATTAATTGATTATATGCTTACGAGAATGCATAAAATTGTTAGCAAATTGACTATATTTGAGGAAAATATAGTAGGAAATATTTGGCTAACAAATGGTCTAGTTTTCTCTGGTAGAGTACTCTCAAAAATGATTAATCTTGGTTTTACAAGAGAATATGCTTATGATTTGATTCAACAAGTTGCCTTTCAAACAATGAATGGAGACAAATCATTTGATGAATATTTAATGGAAAGTGAAATTGCAAAGTATTTAACAATTGATGAAATAAAGGATTGTTTTGATGAAAAGTATTATTTAAAAAATGTTAATAAAATTTATCAAAGAATATTAGGTGAATAAAATGAAAAGATCAGTAGTTGTAATAGGAAGTCAATGGGGAGACGAAGGAAAAGGAAAAATAACAAATTATTTAAGTGAAAAGGCTGACTTTGTTGTTCGTTATCAAGGCGGTGACAATGCTGGACATACTATCCAATTCGGAGGAACAACATATAAATTGCATTTAATTCCTTCAGGAATATTTAATGCCAATATTATAAATGTTTTAGGAAATGGTATGGTTATTAATCCTCGCAATCTATTAGAGGAAATCAATAATTTGAAATCATTGGGTTATGATTGTAAAAACCTAAGAATAAGTGAAAGAGCACAAGTTATTTTAGATTACCATTTGGAATTAGATGCTTTAAAAGAAAAGGCACTAGGAAGTGGTAAAATAGGAACTACTAAAAAGGGTATTGGACCTGCTTATACTGATAAAACTTCTCGTGAAGGTATTCGTATGGTTGATTTTGTTTCTAGTGATTTTAAGAAATTATATTCTGAAAAATTAAATAAAAAGAATGAAGAAATTGCTAGATTAGGTGGAGAGACTATTGATTTTGAAAAGACTTATTTAGAATATAAAGAAATTGCTGATCAAATTCAAGAATATGTTTGTGATACAATAACATTACTTAATGATGGAATTAGAAATGGTAAAAAGATTTTATTTGAGGGAGCTCAAGGAGCAATGCTTGATGTTGATTTTGGATCATATCCATTTGTAACTTCATCTAATGCAACTTCAGGTGGTGTATGCAGTGGTAGTGGTGTTGGCCCAACATTCATTGATGAAATTATTGGTGTTGTTAAATCTTATTCAACAAGAGTAGGTAGTGGAGTATTCCCTAGTGAATTTGAAGATGAAGTAGCTAAAGATATTCGTGAACGCGCTCATGAGTATGGAACAACTACCAAGAGACCTCGTCGTATCGGTTGGCTTGATTGTGTTGTTTTAAAATATAGTACTATGGTATGTGGTTTTACAGGAATATCATTAATGCTTCTAGATATTTTAAGTGGATTAGAACAAATCAAAATTTGTACTGCTTATAAAGTTGATGGAAAGATTATTACAACTGTTCCTGCAAACAATAAGTTATATGAAAAATGTGAACCGGTTTATGAAACTTTACCAGGTTGGAAAGAAGATATTAGTAAAGTTACCTCATTTTCTCAACTTCCAGAAAATGCTAAACATTATATTGAAAGAATAGAAGAACTTGTGGGAGTGAAGGTCAAATGCTTTAGCGTTGGTCCTGACAAAACTCAAACAATTATGCGTGAGGAAATATTTTAATGGATAAAAAATATGATGTTATTATAGTTGGCGCAGGTCCAACAGGTATATTTACCGCTTATGAACTTATGGTCAAAAGTCCTGATAAAAAAGTATTACTAATTGATAAAGGACATGATATTAATGACCGTAATTGTCCAATTTTAAATAAAAAACTAAAACAATGCCCTCAAAATCTCCAAGGACATGCTGGGTGCAAACCAAGTTGTTCAATGACAGCTGGCTTTGGTGGTAGTGGCGCTTATTCTGATGGCAAATTCAATATCACTAATGAATTTGGTGGATGGATGAATGAATATCTTGATGATGATGAGGTATTAGAGTTAATCAAATATGTTGATCAAATTAACTTGGAGCATGGTGCTCCTAAAGAATTAACTGATCCAACAACCAAAGAAGTTTATGAAATTGAAAAACAAGCTATGAGTGTTGGTCTTAAACTTTTAAAAGGAGAAGTAAGACATTTAGGAACTGAAGTCAATTTGGAAGTTTTAAGAAGCATTAATAAGAAATTAAAAGAACATATTGATTGCTTATTTAGAACAATGGTTGAAGATTTGATTGTTGAAGAAGGCAAAGTTAAAGGTGTTGTTTTAGAAAATGGAGAAAAAATATATTCTGAATATGTTGTTTTAGGAGTCGGCCGTGGTGGAAGTGATTGGCTAACTAAAGTTTTAACTCAATATGGTGTTAAGTTTAAAAACAATCGCGTTGATGTTGGTGTTAGAGTTGAAACAAATGATATTATTATGGAAAATATTAATAAAAACCTTTATGAAGGTAAATTCATTTTTAATACAAGCGTTGGCACTCAAGTAAGAACATTTTGTTCAAATCCAAGTGGACATGTAGTTATTGAAAATCATGAAGGTATTATGGTATGCAATGGACATTCATATCATGATGCTAAACTTGGTTCGAAAAATACAAATTTTGCTTTGCTTGTATCTCATGAATTTGATGATCCATTTAAAGATCCTAATGAATATGCTAAAGCTATTTCTCATTTAGCTAATAAGTTAAGTGGTGGTAGTGTTATTGTTCAAAAATATGGAGATATTTTAAAAGGTCGTCGTTCTACAAAAAAGAGAATTGAAGAAGGATTTGTTAAACCAACATTAAAAGAAGCAGTTCCTGGTGATTTGGGTTTGATTTTACCTTATAATACTATGAAATCATTGATTGAAATGATTGAAGCCCTAAATCATGTTACTCCTGGTATTGCTAGTGATCATACTTTATTTTATGGGGTTGAGGCTAAGTTTTATTCAGATCGTGTTGAAGTTAACAATAATTTTGAAACTGCTATTGAAAACTTATATGTTGGTGGTGATGGAGCCGGAATTACACGTGGACTTGCTCAAGCAGGTGCTAATGGTGTAAAGATTGCTCGTGCAATAAGTGAAAAAAATAAATAAAAAATATGGTTGATTGTATAAATCAACCTTTTTTAGTACTTCAAAATGAAATTCATATTTTTTATAAAATCATGGTCAAATTTTGACTTTAAGTAATAAAATATAGAAGAATGTATAAAAATGCCAAAAAAGGTTTAATATTTCGCTTTATTTCGATTTTTTCTTTTGATGTGAATAAATAATTAGGTAAATGTTTTTAACAAAATAAAGAAAATATATAATGACATTTAAAAAACATTTGTACATTTTTGAAATGTGTGGTATAATTAATTTGCCAAAAAAGGAGGAATATCATGGCAAACAAAAACAACGATAAGTTAATTAATTTTATTATTTTTGTTGTAGGTGTTCTTGCAACATTGTGTATCTTCTTACCTGCATTAGTTGTAGGGAAAGGTGACAGTCAAACTTCATTTAGTGGATTAAAAGTAACTTTTGGATCTGAAATTGTTGGATTGGGTTCATTAGCTAACTCTAGATTACCATTTAGCTTTTTAGCATTACTTGCTTATTTATTGCCAATCGTTGGTGGTGTATTAATGTTAGTTGCTAACAAGAAAAGTTTAGTTTTAAAGATTTGCGCTGTTGTTTTATTCTTAGCTGCAACTATTTTATTGTTCTTATTACCAACTTATACTAAAGTTGTAACAGAAACTATTTTAGGTAATGCAAGTGATAAACTAGGTGGATCACTAGCATGGGGATCAATTGTTGCTGCTGTATTATCTATTTTAGGATTATTAGGTAGTGCATATAAAATCGTTAAATAACAAAAAAATGTTGCTTTTTAGGCAACATTTTTATTATCTTCAGGTTGATTAAGTGGTGGTATAGGTTCATCAGGAGTTGGTGGATTTTTATCACCTTTTTTTTGACGAACGATATCTCCAGTTCTCTCTAGAGCCATTTTAGCAAATACAGGTCCAAATAATTCATATATGAAGATACCCGCAAGAACGATTGTTTGAATCATTTTTCCAGTTTCTCCACATTCATTGGCTACGGTAATAACCATACCAATGGCTACACCACCTTGAGGAAGCAAAGTAATACCTAAATTGTTGCGGACTATTTTATCAGATCCGCCAAGTAAGCATCCCAAATATGCTCCACAATATTTACCGATAATTCTTGCTAAAATATAAACAATACCAATTAATCCGGCATTTAGTAAAATTTTAAAATCTAATTCAGCACCAGCTAATGTAAAGAAAGCAATCATTAGCGGTGGAGTAAACTTATCAATTACTTTTGTTTGTGTTTTAAATGTTTCTTTATCAATCATGTTAGTTACAGTCATACCTATAACCATTGGCACAAGAATTGGTGACAAATTGAAATAGTGAGCTGCTGTAACACTTAAAAATACACAAACAATTGCTAAAGACAAGTATGTATCATTTTTATCGTGTTTAGCAAAGTTTTTAATAATTTTATTAGAAACGAAACCAACAAGTAAACCAACTACAATACCCAAAGCAATTGATAAACCTAATTCCTTTAATGGAGTTAATATAATTTTACCAATATTAATTGCTTCTCCATTATTATTAATTAAAGCTTTAGCAACCGCTAAACTTACACCGAATATGATAATACCAACGCCATCATCTAATCCAACGACTGGCAAAATGGTATCAGTTAATTTTCCGCTAGCATTATATCTCTTTATTATCATCATTAATGGAGCCGGTGCCGTTGCACAAGCAATAGATGATAATAATAAGGCAACCGCTAAACTTTGTTTAAAAATAACTAAAGCTAAGAAAACAACTAGAGTTGTCATGATAGCTTGAACAAAGGTGACTATTAATATTTCTTTTGCTGAATTTTTGTATTTTGGTATCCATAACTCCATTCCTATTGAATAGGCAATAAAACCAATAGCAATATTAGAAATAATTTTTAGTCCATCTGTTATTTCTTCGGTAACCAAATGAAAAACAGGTCCAACTAATATTCCTGCGACTATATATCCTGTTACAGCTGGAATATTTATTTTTTCGGCGAGTTTTCCTAAAATTATACCAAGAAGAACTAAGACGCAAAGCATCATAAGTTCGTAGTATATATCAAACTCTAAACCTTCTAAAATATTTAGAAACGTAAATATCATCTTCTTTCCCAAAGAATATTATAGTCAAATATCTTAAAAAATCAATTAAATATACATTGAAAACGTTTATTCAAATTAGAGGTGAAAAAAAGGATTATTTATTCAATAATCCTAATTTGTATTATTATTTGTTTCATTTTTTTCTTCATCATTGCTGATTGGAGTTGCTTCCCCATTTGGAATATTTTGACCACCATCAGCTAAATTAACATTTGTTTCTAAATTTGGTTTTAATAAATTGTAATTTTTATCAATATTAGAAGTTCTAAAAATAGCAAATTTAGCACATGCTGGACCAATTAATTCATACAACACTGATGATGAAAGAATAATTGTTACAAGTGTTGCTCCTAACTCTGGTGGTAAAAGTCTTTCAGAAAGAAAGGCCAAACCAATGGAAACACCTGCCTGAGGAATTAAAGCAAGTCCTAAGTATTTTTGAACATCTTTGCTCTCTTTGACGGTTAAAGAACCTAACCATGCCCCTAAATATTTACCAATAATACGAATTATAAAATATCCAATACCTATTAGTCCCGCTGTTTTTAAGGATGATAGATCAAGTTTCATACCTGATAGACAAAAGAAGAGGGTCATAATTGGTGGAGTAAAGTTATCTAGTTGATGATACAATTCTTTATCATAACTTACATTAATATAGGTAGCTCCAAAGACCATGCAACCTAATAATGGTGATATTTCTAAAATTCCACACAAACCACTTAATCCTAAAAGCATTGCCACAATAATTATTAAACGATTGTCTTTGCTTCGACTTGGTCCTAATAATTTATTTAAAACAAATCCTAAAACAAAACCAAGAACAATAACGGCTAAATTGTAAACAATTGGTAAAATGATTTGAATTGCTTCAATTTTTTTGTCCGCAGCATCTGATGCAAAAATACTTGCAACACTGAAGATGAATAAACAAACAACATCATCTAAAGCTACAACTTGTAATAATGTATCAACAAAATGTCCACGTGCATGATATTGTTTTATTGTCATCATTGTACTTGCAGGAGCAGTAGCAGTAGCAATAGCTCCAATTAATAGTGAAAAACTCCAATTGTTGTTTTTATCTACTTTGAAAATGTAATGCATAGAAAGGGTAACTAAGATAAATGCCATTACAGCTTCAAAAATAGTAATAACAATAACTTTTACACCTGTTTTCTTCAAAACATCACGTTTGAAAAATTTACCAACTCCAAAGGCTATAAAAGCTAAAGCTATATCACTAATAAATCCCATATTGTCAACAATATTACTAGGAACAATTTTTAAAACAGCTGGTCCTATTAATACTCCAGCAATTATATAAGCCGTAACATTGGGAAGTTTTAATAATTTTGTAATTCTAGTTATTAAAAAACTAACAGCCAAAATAATTGCTAAAGAAAGTAGTATTTGTGTTTCTAACGAAAATTTTGTTAGCATTTTACCCTCCTCTCCTTGACTATTTATTTAAAATATATTAAAATTATACCATCAAATTTCATAAAATCAAATTATGAATTTTAACTATATCATAAGAAAAATTTATGGAGGAAATATGATTGCCCAAAAAATAGAAACATTATTAAAAGTATGGGAGTTAAAAAGCTACACAAAAGCAGCAAATAGTCTTAATTTAACTCAACCTGCAGTTAGTCAACATATCAAACAATTGGAAGATGAATTAGATGTAAAAATATTTGTGAGAATTGATAACGAATTGAAATTAACTCCTGAAGGAGAATTAGTTATTAAATATGCGCGAAGAATGGTAACTTTGTATCAAAATCTTTTACAATCTATCAAAGATGAAAAGACACAATTAA
>CANQJU010000045.1 GCA_947624315.1 uncultured Bacilli bacterium
AAATGAAGATGGGGAAATTGTAAATGTTACTGAAAAATATGCAAATAAAATAATAAAAAAATACCATAAATAATATACATATATTTTTTAAAAAAGGAAGGAAAAATTAAAATGACAAAAATTTTTAAGAAAGCTTCATTGCTTTTATTATTATTTCTAACTACAATATTTGCAATGTCAAATATTATAGTGATTTCTGCTCGCGCATTGAAATATAATGACTATGATTTTTCAACAATTAGCGCTGATGAAAGTATTAAATTTGTTGAATACCATAATATTCACATTCCTAAAAAAATTGAAAAATCACCAAGTCTTGGGGAAATAACAAGCGATATTATTAAAAAAGTTGCAAATGACGCGGATTATTTGTTTATTTATAATTATGATGAAATGCAATTGTATGCCGAAAATATCAAAAAACTTGTTAGTAGTTACTCTAACCATGGCACAACATTATTATCAACAAATTCCTATACTTTGCAAAATAGTACTGTCAAAGATTCAAAAGGTAATTGGGTTACATCTGGAGGAGCATGGGATCCAAAATGGAAAAAATACAATTGCTATGCTTATTCGATTAAGAGAAACGAAAATTCTCCTTTTTATGATACAGATACGCAATATCAGCCTGGTGATATGTCTAAGGCTGGCTGGTTTGGAACTTGTAATGAGATAACTGATCTTGTTGATATAGTTATAAAAGATTTAGAAAAAATGGGATATACTAATATTTCTTCTACACTTAGTATTCCAAGCATAACTGATGAACAGGAATTGATTTGCGTAAGAATGTGTAAAGATGATTATCATTTTATGAGATATGATATAGAAACAGATACCTGGTATCATAAGCCTGGACCATCTGCAATTTTAAAATATAATTATATACCTTCTAACGATTATATATGGAGCAATGAATGCAGCGTAAATGGTGTTGAAATAGCCCCTCGCATTTATTACGATAGCGATATTTATTTCATAAAATATGATAAGAATAAAGTCGACACTTCTTCTAGCATATCAAATATTTCATACAAATTGTATGTAAATGCTGGAAAAGATTCTATTTTAGAAATTGATAATTCATCATATAACCAATATTATAAAATTAATGTTACTTCAACAAATTCTGTTAAAGCAGAACTATATGATGAAAACATGGAATTACTAGAAACATATAAAGGTTCAAATATTCAGATTTATACAGCATTTTTAAATTCTGATTATTATCTGAAATTGAATTATGCTAGTAGTAGTGCTTCAGGAAACATTAATATAAGTATTTCCACTCATACACATTCATATACATATGAACCAGCAGAGTCAAGTCATAATGCTACATGTACTGTTTGTGGATATAAGACAACTTCATCACATGTTTATGATCAACACTATTGCATCTATTGTAATGTATATACATCTATGCATGATTATGATAGAAATTTTGAATGGATAAGTTATACAATGCATAGTGCCCAATGTTGTTGTGGAGAAGTAGGTACTCAAGGACATGTAGTAGCGAGTGGTTCTTATAATGCTGGTCAAAGATATGCTAAATGTTTATTATGTGGTGGCCTTGCTGATATTGGATTTGCTGAATTGAATTCTAATTCTTCAGCAATTACTAAAGTGACAGTTAATGGAAGCTTTATATTACCAAATGGTGTAATTATATTAGAAGCTGCAGATTTAGAAGCATATTTAAATGGAACTTTAGTTTTTTATGATAAAGATCAAGTGTCTGTAATTCAATAATATAATTTATAGTTAGTTATTTTAGAAACTTCATTGAATAAATGTTGCGCTTTTTTGACATATAAAGGAAAAACGTAAGTAATGATATTTAGAGTTTTTAATATATTAATAAGGGGGCTATCAAAAATTCTACTGATAAAAAATTTAAGAATTTTTTAATAGGTAATATAAATTACCCCTGTCAAAAAAAGGACTGAAAGAAAAAATCAGTCCTTTTAATAACAATAAAAAACTGTTATTTACCATAAAGAGGTTTATAACAGTTTTTTAAATTAATTATTTTGTTAGAATATCATCAATTATTCCATATTCTTTAGCTTCATCAGCAAACATATATTTATCACGCTCAGTGTCAAGTTTAATTTGCTCGACAGGTTTTCCTGTTTTTTCAGCAAGTATTTGGTTCATTCTTTCACGGATGCGAATAATATGTTCAGCAGCAATTTGAATTTCTGTAGCTTGTCCCTGAGCTCCACCTAATGGTTGATGAATTAAAATCTCACTATTTGGTAGGGCAAATCTTTTTCCTTTTTCACCTGCTGCAAGTAAGAAGGCAGCCATTGAGGCAGCCATGCCAATACAGATTGTTGAAACCTGAGGGGCAATAAAATTCATTGTATCAAAGATAGCCATGCCACTAGTAATACTTCCACCAGGAGAGTTGATATATAAACAAATATCTTTAGTACTGTCTTCAGCAGCTAAGAATAATAATTGAGCAACAACTGAATTAGCTAATTGATCATCGATTTCTCCACTTAAAAGAATAATTCTGTCTTTCAACAAGCGAGAGTATATATCATATGAGCGTTCACCAGCTGAAGTTCTTTCAATAACATAAGGTACAAATTGCATATTTTTCCTCCTATTTATTCTATTGTATACTAATTATACTTGATTGTCAAATCGAAAAATGTCAAAATGAATATTTTTCAATATGCAAAAGCACATTCAAAATAAACTATCATTAATATACTACTACTAGAAGGAGGTGTAAAAAAGTGAATAACCAAAACTTCTTTAATCAAGGACAATTTGTAGAACAAGGTGTTCAACAATTACCACCAATTGTTACTCGTCAAACAAATGTTGTTCATCGTTATATTGTAATGGAACAACCTCATATTTGTGAAATGGAAACAAAGGTAATTAATCATTATATTAAACGCCATAAATATGTTCCACGTCCAATTTGTTGTGAAGAAAATACATATTGTGAGGAAAACTTAGGATGTTGCCCAGGAATGAATAATAATGATGAAATGTAATTTAAATATTTAAAGAAAAGAATCTATCTTAAAAAAAGGATTAATGCTAATCTTTTAAAAGATAGATTTTCTTTTTATTAATGAGTAAGAGAAATTTATATGTCATAATTTATCTAAAATTAAATTTGTTTTCTTTAAATAACTTGAATTATATATTAAAAAGTAGTACAATAGTTAAAGTTTAGGAGAAAAGAAGTATGCTCTTTGGTAAATATTTTAATAAGTTTTATCTAAAATATTGGTGGCTATTCATTATCGGCATTGCCGCTTTAGTCGCTGTAAACTATGCCCAACTAGAAATACCAGAGATAATAGGAGATATTGTTGATGGTCTTAAGGGTAGGGAAGTTGGAGGTATAGTTAATTATATTAGTAAAGATGAAATCAGACATTTGACTTTACAAATATTATTTGTAGCTTTCATTGTGTTTGTTGGAAGATTCATTTGGCGTATTTGTATCTTTGGTAATGGTATAAAGATTGAAGCCGATATCCGCAATGATATGTTCTCTCATATGCTAAAACTATCCCAAGAAAAGTTTTCTAAAAACAAAACCGGAGCTATTATGGCTTTATATACTAATGATTTAACGATGATAAGGCAATGTTATGGTTCGGGAACAATTATGACTGTTGATGCTATTACTTTAGGTGTATTAGCCTTTTATAAAATGATTAAATTGGATTTGACTTTAGCTTTAGTTTCTTTAGTTCCTTTATTGATTGTTTTAGTTATAAGTCATTTTGTTGGAAAAAGAATACGAAGAAAAGTTTTAATTAATTTAAAAGCTTATTCTGATTTGAGCGATTTTGTTCAAGAAGATTATATGGGTATTAGCGTTGTTAAAGCTTTTGTTAAAGAAAAACTTAAAACAAAATTATTTAGAAAATATAATAAGAATAACATGGATACATGCTTAGACTTTACAAAAGATAATATTTTTGTAAATGTTTTGATTTCAGCCATTTTAACAACCGTTACGGCTTTAATTATTTTATATGGTGGTTGGTATATTTATCAAAGCCAACATGGAATGGTTATTAATTTTACTACTGGTGACTTGACTGCTTTCAATGCTTATTTTGGTAGTCTTGTATGGCCTATTATGGCTATTGGTCAATTAATCAATATGCGAAGTCAAGGTCAAGCCAGTGCTAAAAGAATTTTAGATTTATTAAGTGAAGAAGTTGAAATCAATGATAATGAAGCAAATAGTGAAGCTGTTATTGATGGTAATATATCTATTAATCATTTGAACTTTACATATCCAAATACTAACAATTTAGTTTTAAATGATGTATCTTTCGATATTAAAAAAGGAGAAATTGTTGGTATAATTGGTGCTACTGGAAGTGGAAAAACGACATTGGTTGATTTGTTAGTTAGAATGTATAATGTTGATAAGGGAACTATAATGTTTGGCGATTATGATATTATGAATATTCCTTTAGATACTTTGCGTCAATCAATTGCTTATGTCAATCAAGAAAGTTTCTTGTTTAAAGATACGATTGCTGGAAACATTTGTTTTTCTTTGCCAGAGGTTAATAAAGAGTTAGCTAAAAAATATGCTATTGTTAGTGATGTAGATAAAGATATCGAAGACTTCAATGATGGTTATGATACGATTGTGGGAGAAAGAGGAGTAACCGTAAGTGGTGGTCAAAAGCAAAGAATATCTATTGCTAGAGCATTTCTTAAAGAAGCTCCTATCCTTATTATGGATGATTCTTTAAGTGCTGTTGATATTATTACAGAAGAAGCTATTTTAAATAGAGTAAGAGAACTTCGTAAAGGTAAAACTACAATCCTTATTGCTCACCGTATCTCAACACTAAAAACTTTAGATAAAATTATTGTTTTAGATAATGGACGAGTTGATGGTATTGGTAATCATGAAAGTCTATTACAAACTAATGAAATATATCAACGTGAAGTTCACCTTCAAGAATTAGAAAAGGAAGAAGGTGAAGAATAATGAAATTGAATGATTTGAAATTATTTAAAAGATTATTTTCTTACATGCGCCCTTATATTTTCCAATATATTGTAGCTATTATATTGATGATTATTCTTGTTGGCCTAGATTTAGTTAGTCCATATTTAATAGGATTATCTTTGAGATTTTTAGGCGAAGAAGTAATTGATTTTTCTAAAATAGTCAATTTATTTATATTATCAATGGTAGCTGTTGTATTAGGGGCTATTATTACTTATTTCCAAAATCTTTTGATTCATTATACAGGCCAAAAGATAGTATTAAGAATTCGTGAAGATGTTTTTGTACATATTCAAAATCTTTCTCACGATCAATTTAATAATATTCCTGTTGGTAAACTTGTTACTCGTGATACTAGTGATGTTAATGTTTTGTTTGAACTTTATACTAATGTTATTATTAATGTTTTGCGAAATGTTGCCACAATCATTGGTGTTTTCATTGCCATGATGCTATTAAATCGACAACTAGCTTTAATAGTTTTAGCAATCTTCCCTGTTGTTGTTATTTTAACAATTGTCTTTAGAAAAAAATTACGTAGTATCCATCGTGATGTAAGAGCAAATGTTTCTAGTATGAATTCTTTCTTATCAGAAAATATTACTGGTATTAAAACAATTCAAACTTTTAATCAAGAAAATAAGAAGTATGATGAATTCAAGAAAAACAATTATGAATTGAGAAAGAATAATTTGCGTGAAATATTTATGTTTGGCGTTTTCCGTCCATCTATTTATTTCATTTATATTATTAGTGTAGTTATTGTTTTATTCTTCGGTAGTAATCAAGCCCTTAATTTTACGTTAGGTAATACTACTATTGTAATGACTTATGATGTCCTTTATACTTTCTATCAATATATTGGTCGTTTCTATAACCCAATTCAAACATTGGCTGATCAATACAATACTTTACAAAGCGCTTTTGCTTCAGCTGAAAGAATTTTTGAAGTATTAGATATGGAAAGTGAAATCAAAGATAGTGAAGATGCTATTGATATTGATTTGAAAGGTAATATTGAATTCAAACATGTTTGGTTTAAGTATGTTGAAGATGAGTGGGTTTTAAAAGATGTTTCCTTTACCATAAATGCTAAAGATGTTGTAGCTTTTGTTGGAGCAACGGGAAGTGGTAAAACAACTATTTTATCTTTGATTACTAGAAATTATGACATTCAAAAAGGGGAAATATTAATTGATGGTATAGATATTAAAAAAATTAAATTATCATCATTAAGAAGTCAAATTGGACAAATGCTTCAAGATGTATTTATCTTTAGTGGAACGATAAAATCTAATATCAATTTAGATGATGAAACTATTACTGATGAAGATATTAAGAGGGCAAGCGATGAAGTATGTTTAACTCCAGTTATTGCCAAAATGGAGCATGGTGTTGATGAACCTATATATGAAAGAGGAAATAACTTCTCATTAGGTGAAAGACAATTGATATCATTTGCTAGAACTGTTGCTCACAAACCAAAATTAATTATTCTTGATGAAGCAACTTCTAACATTGATACGCAAACAGAAACAATTATTAAAGATTCTTTAGAAAGAATAATTAATAATAATACGATGATTATGGTTGCCCATCGTCTTTCAACAATCCAACACGCCAATAAGATATTTGTTTTCCACCATGGACAAATTATTGAAGAGGGAGATCATCAATCTCTTCTTAAGAAAAAAGGACGTTATTATAAACTTTATATGATGCAATTTGAAAAGAGCAATAATTAATTTGTCCTATAATAGATATAAAAGCCCATCATCGGATGGGCTTTTTATATTTATATTTTAATAAAATAGTAAAAAAAAGTTGATAATAATGGTAAATTATGATAAAATTAGTTATCAATTTAAAGCGTTGATAAAGAAGTAGTAATAGCTAATTTTTGTTTTAGAGAGTAAGAACCATGGCTGAAAGTTCTTATAGCAAAAACCTATGAATTCATCTTTGGAGTGATTCTAATCAAATCCGTTAAAGAAGCGTTAATTCTTAAATGAGGGCATCTATTTATTAGATGAACTAAGGTGGTACCACGAAATTTTCGTCCTTAGAAGTTTACTTCTAGGGATTTTTTTAATAGGAGGAAAATATGTTACAAAAATTATTAGAAATGAAAGAACAAGCTAAAAAAAGAATTCAAGAAGCTAAAAATGTTCAAGAATTAAATGAAGCTAAAGCTGAATATCTTGGTAAGAAAAGTCCTGTTCAAGCTTTGTTCAGCCAAATGAAAGATTTATCTGTTGAGATGAAAAAAGAAATGGGTCAAAAGATAAATGAGTTCAAGGGAATGGTTGAAGAAGAGATAAGTAAAAAAATAGAAAAGTTAAAAGATGAAGAAGTTAATCGCAAGCTTAAAAGTGAAGCTATTGATGTAACTTTGCCAGGTAAAGAAATACCTGTCGGTAATTTACATGTTTTAACAAAAACAATTGAAGAATTAGAAGATATTTTTATTGGAATGGGATATGACGTTGCTGAAGGACCTGAAGTTGAAACTGATTTATTCAACTTTGAAATGATGAATTTACCAAAGAATCATCCCGCAAGAGATATGCAAGATTCTTTCTATATAAATCCTAATAACTTATTGCGTACACATACTTCTCCTGTTCAAGCTCGTACAATGCTTAAAGCTAAAGGAGAAAGCATTAAAGTTATTTGCCCAGGAAAAGTATATCGACGTGATGACGATGATGCAACTCACTCTCATCAATTCATGCAATTAGAGGGATTAGTTGTTGATAAAAATATCACTATGTCTGACTTAAAAGGAACTTTGAGCTTGGTAATGCAAAAAATGTTGGGTAATGATTGCAAGATCAGATTCCGTCCTTCGTATTTCCCTTTTACTGAACCAAGTGTTGAAGTTGATGTTACTTGTTTTAAATGCGGTGGTAAAGGATGTGCTCT
>CANQJU010000046.1 GCA_947624315.1 uncultured Bacilli bacterium
ATGGATCCTGAAACTCGTGAATTTGATTTCAATGATGGAAGTCTTACTGAAAATACACGTGTTGGATATCCAATTGAATACATCAACAATGCCCAAATCCCTGGTGAAGGTGGAATTCCTAAAGTTGTTATTTTCTTAACAGCAGATGCTTTTGGTGTATTACCTCCAATTAGCCGTCTTGATAAGAATGCTGCTATGTATCACTTTGTTACTGGTTTCACATCAAAATTAGCTGGAACTGAACGTGGTGTTACTGAACCTCAACCAACATTCTCAACATTATTTGGTGAACCATTTATGCCAATGGATCCATCTGTATATGCAGAAATGTTAGGTGAAAAGCTAGAAAAATATGGAACTAAAGTATATTTAGTTAATACAGGTTGGGCTGGCGGAAGTGCTGCTCAAGGTGCAAAACGTATGAAATTAGCATATACTCGTGCTATGGTTACAGCTGCATTAAACGGATCATTTGATAATGTTGAATTCAAACATCATGATGTATTCAATGTTGATTATCCAGTTAGCTGTCCAAATGTTCCTAGTGAAAAACTAGATGCACGTGGCATGTGGGAAGATAAGAAAGCATACGATGAACAAGCAAATAAATTAGCAGAAATGTTTGTTGAAAACTTTGCTAAGAAATATCCAAATATGCCAAAAGAAATCGTTAATGCTGGTCCTAAACCAATTAAAAAATAACAATTGTTATAAATAGTGTAAATTAACTCCCTAATTATTAGGGAGTTTTTATTACAATTATGTCAATATTTATTTACAATTTCATATAATAAATAAGATATTCATATATCAATTTGTCATAAGTTATTATGAAAGCGGATACGCATTTATTGACATTTAAAATAATTGGTGTTAAAATAACTAATTGTATGTTTATAAAATTATCTTGTTTGTTGACTCATTTTTTTGAGTTGGCTTTTTTAATAGAGAGGAGAGATGTATTTGATTAAAACATTGATGAAATGCATACGTGAGTTTAAAAAACCGGCCATTTTAACAATGGTTATTGTTTTTTTTGAAGTCATTTTAGAGGTTATAATTCCTTTCGTTGTTGCTGACTTGGTTTCTAAAATTGAGGGTGAATGTGGCTTAGGTACAATTGCTAAATATGGTGCTGTATTAATTGTATTAGCTACACTTTCTTTAACTTGTGGAGCATTTGCTGGTAAGTTCTGTGCAACAGCTTCATGTGGTTTTGCTAGAAATTTGCGTAAAGATATGTTTGATAAGATTCAAACATATTCATTTGAAAATATCGATAAATTTCAATCGTCTTCATTAGTTACAAGATTGACAACTGATATTACTAATGTCCAAATGTCATTTATGATGTTAATAAGAACAGCAATAAGAAGTCCCTTTATGTTAATATTTTCATTTATTATGGGATTTGTTATGGGTGGAAAAATTGCTTTAGTATTTTTAGCTGTTATTCCTATATTGTTTTTTGGTTTAATTATTATTGCTAGAAAGGCAATGCCTTTATTTAGAAAAGTATTTAGAAAATATGATAATTTAAACAATTCAATTCAAGAAAATATTAAAGGAATGCGTGTTGTTAAATCATTTGTTAGAGAAGATTATGAAAAAGAAAAATTTGATAAAGCGGCAAGTGATGTTTGTAAAGATTTTACAAAAGCTGAAAGAATTTTAGCTTGGAACAACCCTATCATGCAAGTATGCTTAAACATAATTATGGTTGTTATTTTAAGCTTTGGTTCTAAAGTTGTTATTACATCACTTGGATCAACTATGAATGTTGGTCAAATGTCAGCTTTATTAACTTATGGTTTCCAAATATTGATGAGTTTGATGATGATTTCAATGATATATGTAATGTTAACAATGTCTATTGAATCAGCTGAAAGAGTAGTAGAAGTATTAAATGAAAATAGTTCTTTAACTAATCCTCCTCATCCTATTTATGAAGTTAAAAATGGATCAATAGACTTTGATAATGTATCATTTAGATATGGTCAAAGTAAAATGATTTTAAATGATATAAATTTACACATCAATTCCGGTGAAACTATCGGTATTTTAGGTGGTACTGGTAGTGCTAAAACAACTTTAATTCAATTGATTTCTCGTTTATATGATGTTACAAGTGGTGAGGTTAAAGTTGGAGGAGTTAATGTAAAAAATTATGATCTTGATACTTTGCGAAACGAAGTGTCAGTTGTTTTACAAAAGAATATTTTGTTTAGTGGTTCAATTATTGACAATTTGCGTTGGGGTAAAAAAGATGCCACAATGGATGAAATGGTTAGTGTTTGTAAATTAGCTCAAGCCCATGAATTTATTAATGCTTTCCCTGATAAATATAATACTCATATTGAGCAAGGTGGTACTAATGTTTCTGGTGGTCAAAAGCAAAGATTATGTATTGCTCGAGCTCTACTAAAAAATCCTAAAATAATCATTTTTGATGATTCAACAAGTGCTGTTGATACAAAAACTGATGCTTTAATTAGAAAGGGATTAAAAGAATATATTCCCGAAACAACTAAAATAATTATTGCTCAAAGAGTTGCCAGTGTTGAAGATGCTGATCGCATTATAGTTATGAACAATGGTCAAATTGTTGGTATTGGTAATCATGAAGAATTAATGAAAAATAATGAGATTTATAGAGAAGTTTATGAATCACAAAATAGGGTAGGTGATACAAATGCGTAGACCTATGAGAGCTAAAAAAGGAACTATTAAAAGAGTTCTAAAATATTTGTTTAAGTTTTTCCCCGTTTTATTAACAATTACAATTATTTGTATTATTATTAATGCGGTTGTAAGTACAATGCCATCTATCTTTATGCAAAGAGTTTTGGAGATTGTTGAAAACAATTATAAAACTGGTGATTGGGCAACTGTAGCTAATAGCGTTATTAAGCTTGTTACAATACTTGCAGCTTTATATGTTGTTTCTTTACTAGCTAATATTTGTTTCCATCAACTTTTAGCCATTATAACTCAAGGATATTTAAAGAAGATGCGTGAATTGATGTTTAATCATATGCAAAAGCTTCCGTTTAAATATTTTGATACTCATACTCATGGTGATATTATGAGTTACTACACTAATGATATTGATACCTTAAGACAAATGATTTCTCAAAGTATTCCACAATTGCTTATTTCAGGAATTTCCGTTATTTCTGTCTTATGTATTATGCTTTACTTTAGTGTTTGGTTAACTTTAGTTGTTTTATTAGGAGTTGTTTTAATCTTCGTTGCCACAAAAATAGTTGGTGGAAGAAGTGCAAAATATTTCCTTGCTCAACAAAAAGCAATAGGTAAAACTGAAGGCTTTATTGAAGAAATGATGAATGGTCAAAAAGTTATTAAAGTTTTCACTCATGAAAATGAAGCTATTAAAGACTTTGATAATATTAACAATTATCTTTTTGAACAATCAGAAAAAGCTAACAAATATGCTAATATGTTAATGCCTATTTTAAACAACATTGGTAATGTTTTATATGTTGTTGTGGCTTTTGTGGGAGGATTATTATTAGTAACTCATGCTAAAAACTTGAGTATTTCTGGTATGGCTTTAAGTTTCAGTATCGTTGTACCATTTTTAAATATGACAAAGCAATTTACTGGTAATATAAATCAAGTATCTAACCAAATCAACTCTGTAATTATGGGTATGGCTGGTGCTAATCGTATTTTCGATTTACTTGATGAAGAAGTTGAAGTTGATAACGGATATGTAACATTAGTCAATGCCAAAGAAGTTAATGGTGAGATTGTTGAAACAAAAGAGAGAACAGGAATGTGGGCTTGGAAACATCCACATGGTGATGGAACTCTAACATACACTAAACTTGCGGGTGATGTTCAAATGTTTGATGTTGATTTTGGATATGAGCCAAATAAAATAGTGTTACATGATATTACTCTATATGCTAATCCAGGACAAAAAATTGCCTTTGTTGGAGCAACAGGTGCAGGAAAAACAACTATCACTAATTTAATCAATCGATTCTATGATATTGCTGATGGTAAAATTAGATATGATGGAATTAATATTAATAAAATAAAGAAAGATGATTTACGTCGTTCTTTAGGTGTTGTTTTACAAGATACTAACTTATTTACAGGCACTGTTTTAGATAACATTCGCTATGGTAAACTTGATGCAACGGACGAAGAATGTATTGCTGCTGCAAAACTTGCTGGTGCTGATGATTTTATCAATAAAATGGCCGATGGATATAATACAATGCTAAGCAATAATGGTAGTAATTTGTCACAAGGACAAAGACAGTTAATTGCTATTGCTCGAGCTGCGGTTGCTGACCCTCCTGTAATGATTCTAGATGAGGCAACATCATCAATAGATACAAGAACAGAAGCAATAGTTCAAAGAGGAATGGATGCTTTAATGAAAGGAAGAACTGTTTTCGTTATTGCCCATCGTCTTTCAACAATCCGCAATTCTAATGTCATTATGGTTTTAGATCATGGTAGAATTATTGAAAGAGGTTCACATGAAAAATTATTAGCTGAAAAAGGCCAATATTATCAATTATATACTGGAGCTTTTGAGCTTGAATAAGATTAATAGATGTTTATATGCATTCAAAAATGTTTATAAACATCTTTTTTAATAAACAATAATTATTGAAATAAAAAATCAAATAAGATATAATATAGTCGATATGAAAAAGAAAATGAATAGTTTTAAAAACAAAATTGATTATCTATTTAAGGTGAGTGAACATAATACCACAATTTCTAAAGAAATAGTTTGTGGTTTAATTTCTTTTTTACCAATGATTTATATATTACCATTAATATCAGTGATTCTATCAAATATTGGTATGAATACAAGTGGTGTCTTTTTAGCATCAGCTTTGTCTAGTGCTTTAGCTTGTATATTGGTAGGATTACTTATGAATAAACCAGCCATACAATCAATTGGCTTAGGTATGAATGCCTTTTTTGTTTATACAATTTGTGGCTCTATGGGATATAATTGGCAAGAAGGAATCGCCATTATTTTTGTTTCCTCACTTTTATTTTTGATTATGAGTATTACTCCTTTAAGGAAAAAAATAATTATTAGTATTCCCAAAGATATTCAAAAAGCTATTTCCATTGGCTTGGGTGGTTTTTTAATTTGTAGTGGCTTGCAAAGTGCTGGTATAATAGTTAATAATTCTTTAGGCAATTTAAAGCTACCAGTTGTCCTTTTAACAATCTCAGGAATTATTATTACTATAATTTTAATAAATCTAAAAGGGAAAATAAAGACATATGGAATTATTTTAGGAATATTGATAGTGGCTATAGTTAGTTATTTTTTACATCTTTTGGGAGTAGAAAATATGCCAACTTTTCATAAAGAAATAATAGATTTTAAAGCTTTAAAAGATACATCATTTGGATTTTTACATGGCTTTAAGGCTTTTAATAATCCAAAAACATATTTTTTAGTTTTTATTTTTACATTTATGAATATATTTGATACTAGTACAGGTTTATTAACTTTCGCTAAAGATTTAGGTTTATCGGATGAATTTGGAGAAATAAACATTCCCAATAGGATATTACTACCTGATAGTATATCTTCAGTTTTAGGAATTGCTTTAGGAACAACTCCAATAACAACTTTTGCGGAAACAAAGATATCTATAGAAAGTGGAGCTAAAACAGGAATAAGTTCTATAGTTGTGGGAATAATGTTTTTGCTTTCTATTTTCCTTTATCCAATCTTTTCAATATTTTCTGGTGTTGAAATTGATGGAATTAATTATAATCCTATGACATCAATTGGTGTTGTTTCTATTGGAGTTTTATTGTTAAAAGGATTAAAGGATGTCAATTGGAAAGATTTTATTGCTGCGATTGTTACAATTGTTACTTTAGTGGCAATGATTTTATTGTATTCAATCCCTAATGGTTTAGGAATTGGTTTAATTGTTTATGTTTTATTATTATTGATTTTTAAAAGAACAAAAGAAGTTCCTTTAAGTATTTATATTATAACTGTATTTTTTATTATTTATTTTATAACAATATTAATTTTATAAGGTGATTTTATGGATAAAATTTATACAAAGAAATATACATATACTGTTAATAATCGCGATTGCTATGATGATTTAGCTCCTTGGAGTATTCTTGACTTGTTTCAAGATATTGCTTCTGAACATATTGATAACTATGGATATGGGTTTGATGGCTTAATTAGCAAAGGATTAATTTGGATCTTAGTTAGAACTAAATATGATGTCATTAAAGCACCAATTACTAGTGATAAAGAATTAATTGTTACAACATGGCAAGCCGAAAAGGGCAGAGCTGATTTTACTCGTGATTATATTATTTCTAATACCAAAGGTGAGACTTTAGTTATAGGAAGTAGTAAATGGTGTATTATTGATTTCAATACGCGAAGAATTGCCCCAACAAGCGTTATTGATGTTGATATATCTTACAATCAAAAGAATTATCAAGAGCCATTTATGAAACTAAACTTTCCCTCATTATTAAATAATGAAAATAAATATTGTGAACAAGTTTCTTTTTCAAAACTAGATCACAATGGACATCTTAATAATTCTAAATATGCAGAAATAATTATGGATGCGATTAAACTAACTAAAGATGAAAAAATAAAATCTTTAGAAATTAATTATCTAAAGGAAGCATTTTTAGGAGATAATATAATAGTAAAAAATCAAAAAGAAGATAAAGAAATATTTATTGAAGGCTATAAAGAAGATGAACTTATATTTAAAAGCAAAATAACTTTGCTTTAGAAAGAGAGTTAAAATTGAGAAAAAGTGGAATATTATTGCATATAAGCGCTTTACCTAATAAATATGGAATTGGAACATTTGGTAAGGAAGCTTATGAATTTGTTGATTTTTTAAATGATGCTGGTCAAAGTTATTGGCAAGTCTTACCACTAGGTCCAACAACCTTTGGTGACTCACCTTATCAAAGCTTTTCCGCTTTTGCTGGTAATCCTTATTTTATTGATTTTGATTTATTAAAAGAAGAAAAATTGTTAAAGAAAAGTGATTATGATTATTTAAAGAATCAAAATGATAGAGTTGATTTTGAATGGTTATATATTAATAAATATAAAGTTTTAAGAAAAGCTTTTAATAATTTCTTTATAAATAATGATTATTTATGTTTTTTAAAAGAAAATAGTTATTGGTTAGATGATTATGCTTTATTTATGGCTATAAAAGAAAATCAGAATAATAATAACTGGAGTCAATGGGAAACTGATTTAAAGAAAAGAGAAACAAAAGCAATTAAAGAGTTTATTATTAATAATCAAAAAGAAATTGATTTTTGGAAATTTGTTCAATATGTCTTTTTTAAACAATGGTTTAATCTTAAAAACTATGCCAATAAAAAAGGCATAAAAATAATAGGAGATGTTCCTATTTATGTTGCCTATGATTCTAGTGATGTATGGGCAAATCCTTATAACTGGCAACTTGATGAAAACTATCAACCTACTAAAGTTGCTGGATGTCCACCTGATGCCTTTTCAGCTTTAGGCCAATTATGGGGAAACCCTATATATGATTATAAAAAAATGAAAAAGGATAATTATAATTGGTGGATTGAAAGAGTCAAAAAAGCTTTTGAAATGTTTGATACAGTTCGCATTGATCATTTCCGTGGCTTTTCAGCTTATTATGCCATTCCATATGGAGATAAAGATGCTTGTGATGGTCATTGGGAAGAAGGAGTAGCTATAGATTTATTTAATAAAATAAAAGAAAAACTTGGGAATGTTGAAATAATTGCTGAAGATTTAGGTTTTTTAACAG
>CANQJU010000047.1 GCA_947624315.1 uncultured Bacilli bacterium
GGAATAGAATAATCAATAATAGGAAGCATTGTAGCAGTTAGAGGAACATTAGCTGCTGCAGAAACATATGACATAGCATACTCATATGGAGCAAATGACATTACCTTACCAACACTATTTCTAAGAGTATTTAATACTTCTTGTTGGTACATAGCTCCTGTTTCTGTGTAAGTTAAGTTTCTCCTTGAATAGTCACCAATGCTTAGAGCACCTAAAGTGTCAACATAAACTCCATCAATATCATAACGATTGTATCGCTTCAATAAGTTATTTACACTTGATTGATAGAAACGTGGAGAAATTAAAACTGTAGGTTGCATTGTTGAATCGCTCAATCCTGTACTCATTACAAAGGCAGCAATTGATGAATAGTTACTTGTAACACTCTTTGGAGAATATTTCAAACTACCAAAGTTGTAATCATATCCTTGGCCCATAATAATTGATAGATAAGGATAGAAACCATAACCATTTTCCTTCATATATTTATTAAAGGAATTCAAACCTTTTTTACCACCTAAGACACTGCTTGCTTTCGCTTTCTTAGTAATAGATTGCTCTAAAGCTTCCTTAGTCCATCCTTGATATATAACATTAAAGTTTTCAACACCATTTTCATGTAATTCATCTAAGATTTCCTTAGCTTCTTCAAATGTTGTTAATGAATAATCTTTATTATAAACAATACCAAATAGTAAGTCTTTCTTTTCATATGCGCCTAAGAAAGTGATTGTTGGAACATGTGTTGTAGTTGTATCGCCATTTTCACTCAATCCTTGATCAGCATATTTATTTAATAAATAATCACGATAAGTGTTGGCCACTTCAACATATGTTAATTTATCGCTGTCTAAGAAACGATAATCATAAACGACATCACCGCGATAATAATCACTTGTCCATTTATTGAACTTACTACCATTTGTAATTTCTACTTCTTCATAGCGACGGAAATCAGTAATAAATCTTGCAAAGTTATATGGATTATTAGCACTATTTCTATAGAAGTCAGCTTGAATCCATGACATACTTGCACCTTTATCAACAATAGCTACAACACCTTTTTTAGTTGTTTGATCTAAATAACCATACATACCAAAATTCAAATATTCATTCTCTTCGCCCATTTCCTTTTTAGGAATAGTTATGTCTTCACCATGAATAGCTTTTTCATAACGAGCAACATTTTGAATATCTTTAGGACTATTGAAACTTATAACTGCTCCACTTCCATCGGGGATAATTATTTGTCCTTCACTATTGTTATCATTAGTAGCTGTAAAGTATGGTAACAAGATAATTTGATAAATTCCCGCACTAGAATTTTCTTTAATTGAATCATTTAAAATGGTAACTTTAAATCCATCATCAGTTAATTGGAAACGCAAGCCAACTCTAAATGATGTTGATTTAGCTTCACTATCATTACCGAACAAAATGTTTTGCTCTTCGGCTAATTCTTGACTAAATCCAGCTTGAATTGGACTTCCTTCTTCATCATACAAGAATCTACCATCCTCATCACGAGCTTGGAAACCACCAATCTTAAATGGTTCTAAAGTTCCATCACCTTTATAATCATAATATACAGTTCTATCAGTTCTACTACTTGTATCACGAATTGTATAGAAGTTTTCTCTTATTTGATTTCCTTCTTCATCATATTCATTAATTGTATACATATATTTCAATAATTGATTAATAATTAATGTTGATGTTGAAGCACGGAATCTAAATACTGTTGAACTATTTTCTGTATATTGGTTAACAGTTGTATTTAATAAGTTAGTTGTATCACCATTAGCATAAGCTTCTAGTTCATAAGAGTTTACACTATAGATGTAGTTGTTAAGGATTGTTGAAGTTGTATAAGGGTTAGATGTACATGGAGAGTAACCACTTTCTCCTTCTAAGGCATTAGTGTTATAGTCAACACCTAATTGTGGTTTTAAACGATTGTTGCTATCAAGCATATTGCTTAAAGACCAACTACCTAAAGAATTACCATTAACATCTAGGTTTTCACTAACTGTTGCTAAATCATTTTCTTCTAAATAAGCAGCACATTCAGCACTAAATGTTGTTCCAGTACCAGAATATCTTAAAACAACTTGACCAGAACCAGCACTACTTAATAAACTAGATTCAGTAGGGATATTGAAAATTGTATTTCCTCTAAATAATTCATCATAACGACTACGATCAAATCTACTAGGGAAATAAGCATTTACGTTAGTAAAGTTACCAATATCATATAAAACATCAACACCATTTTCAACATTATAATTCAATGAATAATGTCTTTCAGTTTGGCCAGTGATTCTATTTTCATATTGAACACTATTAATCCAACCATTTAAATCAGTGGCATTAATTTTGCCATTATCCAAGAAATATCTTACTAAAAGATTTGATTTTTCTTCACCAGATGCCCCATCGCTTTTAGCAGTTTCATAAACAACACTGCATTTGCTTGGTTCAGGACTATTAGGTGCAGGACAACTACTATTTAATACTACTTTAACAATTGATGTTGTTTCATCAATAAACATACTATATGTTCCATTATTAGCAACCCATTTTAAAGAGTCCAATGCATTGTCTGCAGCACTAAAATAATCTTCTTCATTAAATTCTTCATTATCGAATTTATATTTGGCACTAGCTTTTAAACCACCTATAAAGTACAAACCTAAGAATACAACTAGAATTATAATTAACAAACCAGAAATAATATATCTTTTCTTTAATATTTTCATTGTTTTCCTCCTTTCTAGAAGTACCTTAAGGTTATCTCACGATATATTGTGTAGACAAATCCAATAATCTTTTGAATCAAATCGAAGCACAAAATTCCGATAAAGCAAATTACTAAAATAGCAATTGCTGTAGCAAGTAATGTTATTAAACATTTAATTAATCCATATTCATGGATTGAAATAAATCCAAAGAATGCCATATAGCACATAAAGAAGATACCAAGTGCAATAATCAAAGTATATATTGCTTGTTCTTGAACAGAAACAAAGTTACTAACAAATAAACCTAGTAATTTTGTCCAAGCAAGAGGGAATAATGAATAACAAATCATCATAAAGATTTCTTTCATTTTTCCTTTTCCATCAAACAATGTTGTAATACTCCAGTTGGCAACTGTAATTAAGGCTACAGGGGCAACAACATAAGCAATTTCAAGTAAAATATTTAAATCAGTTACAGGTCTTTGATTTATAATAAATCCTTCAAATTGAAATCCGAGTATATTTAAGAAAATTACAAAAATCATGTAAAAAATGGCAACGCTCATTTTTCCTCGTTTTTCCCGCTTAAATTCTTCAAATCCTTTAATTGGGTGGAACAAGATATAGAATGGATAACTGATAAATTCCTTTTTAAAATACTTTAAGAATTTAACAATCTTTGCCCAAACTTTTTTCATTTTTGATTCTTTCTTAACTTCTTCATTATTGATTACATTATTTACATTCTCAGTCATTATTCATCACCTATTTCCAAACTTGTCGACTTTTTATTGCGACGTTTTTTAACAACACCATATACACTACCAGCAACAATTAAAGCAACTAATACTGTAGCAACATATGGGAAATATCTCTTTATTTTTTCATCACGATATAACTTATAGGCTTTAGAATAATACTCTACATTATATCCAATCTTGAAGTATGCCATTGCATCTAGATATCTACCAGCAGCTAAATAAGTTTTTCCTACACCAACATAGGCTAACTCATAATTAGGATTTTGGTTGATAACGTTTTGCCATTCTTCTCCAGCTGCTTCAGAATTACCAACTGATTGATATTGAACAGCTTTATTAATTAATGATCCTACTTCAGTAGGTGTGAAACGAATAATAGCTTTATTATTCTTTTCCAAAACGATTAAGTTTTCACCTTGATAACGAACAGCTACTGGATTTTGTAAATCAGTAATTCCTGATCCTTTACCAGCGGAAATGTATAATAAATTTCCTTCCTTATCATAAGTAAATAAACGTCCAGTTTTTGTATCAACAACTGTATAAACACCATATTCATTAACAGTAATACCTGAGAATTGTGAGCTTCCAGCATCATTACCAGTCTTAATATAGATTAAATCTCCTTTAGGAACATCATAACCATTTCTAATCAAAACATCATTTCCAGCTTGATTAATTCTTTTAATCATTGCTGTATCATCAGTTACGTTAGTTTCAGTGTTTGTTACTGCTCTTGATACAGTATAAATGAATCCTTGAGAATCAATAGTAAAGTTCTTAAATTCTGTTTGTAAAATAGAAGTCATTTTACTTCTTTGTTCTTCAGTTGCAAGGTTTCTCCAAAGAGCATCCCAGAATGAAAGTGATGTATAGTTAACTCCAACAAATCTCATAAACTCTCCACGATTGCTTAGAAGAATAATTCCTTCATAAACACCAGTACTAATAACATATAAACGACCAGCGCTATCTGTTAAAACTTTTGTTGGAGAGAAAGTTTTATTAGCAAATGCTTGATCAGTTGGAGAAGAGATAACTTGAACAACTTTATATGTTTGACTATCAATAACAACTATTTGATTGTTATTAGTATCACATAAGTAAATTAAATCTTCATATTCACCTTCGATAATAACATTATTACTATCTCTCTTATTACGAACACCACGATATACACCACTTACATTTAATAATTTGATATACATCTTTTGTTCTTCTGTACGTTCTTCATATGGTACTTCTTCAATTTCACGAATTGTTGCATAAGAGTATACACTAGTTAGCATATCGCTTGTAGATGTTCCTCCATCAATTCTTGTCTTCATTCTTCCAAGTTCCTCATCTGTGAAGTTATCAGGAACAACTTCAAATTGATTATACTTAGCTACGAAATTAAGATTACCATCAAAAACAAATAAATTATTATATTGAGAAGTAGCTGATGATGAAACAACATAGATAACATCATTTTTAACTTCTTCTCCGTTAACAGTTTTAGTTTCAGTATAAATAAACAAATCTTCAGGACTCTTGAATTCATCCTCTGTAATATTTCCACCCCAAGCTGTACTTAATGTGTTATACACACCATCAATAGTTGATGAATAACCAGCAGGGGCCATAATAATTTGTCCATCATGTGAATAAGTATATAAACCTTTAATTCTTAATGCAGTTAATAGACAAGCTACAAAAAGAAATACTACTAAAAATTTTCTAACTTTCTTCATAAATGCCTCCTACTTCATACCTGAGTGTTGCATTGTTTCCATGACATTACTTTGTGAGAAAATGAAGAAAACAATTGGCACAGTAATCATAATTAATTGAACGGCATTTAATGTACCTGTTCGCGCAACACCAGCGGTTGCAATTTGGTTAATAGCATAACTTAACATCTTTAAGTCTTCACGATAAATTGTTGTTTGACCACCAGTATTCCATAAGCTTTGGAAGTTCAAAATAGCAAGAGTAATCCAAGCTGGTTTAACTAAAGGCATAACAATTTTCCAATATATTTTGAATTCACTAGCACCATCTAGCTTAGCAGATTCAATATAATCCATACTTATACCATTCATAAATTGTCGCATCAAGAATAGTCCCATAGATCCACCAATAACCGGTAAAACTATTGACCAGTGTGTATCAATCAATCCTAAGAAATTCAAGATGATGTAGTTTGGAGTAGCTGTTACACTTGATGGGAACATCAATGAATAAACGATTAATCCAAAGATGAAGCTACCACCAGGAACACGATACTTACTCAAAACATATGCGCACATTGAAGCAACTAAAATATGTCCAACAGTTCCTAAGATAGTTACATAAATTGTATTAAATAAATATCTTGAGAATGGAACTAAAGATGTTCCTAAAACAACACCTAAATCCGCAAAGTTATTCCATGTCGGATTTCTTACAAAAATATCTGGTGGGAATTTAAATATTTCATCCATTGGTTTGAAAGCATTATTAACAATCATAATCAATGGTAAAATACTAATAATTCCGGCAATCGCTAAGAATAAGAATAAAGCAATATCTCCAGCTTTTGAACGATTGATACGTTTTTTCTTCTTAGAACGTGCTCTAATTTTAGTACCTGATATTTCAGCAAAAGGTCGACTATCAATATGACGGGCCTTCTTTTGATTAAGTTTTTCTTTTTTACTCAATCCTTGCCCTTTGTCTGTAGTTTCTTCATTTAGTAATTCCGCTTTTGACTTAGACATTAAGAACCCACCTTTCTGATAGCTTTTCTAATTAAACTATTTAATCCAATAGAAGCAATAAACAATAGGGTTGCAATAGCTGAAGCATAACCTAACTCGAAACGTACGCTAGTATAATCGGTTAAGTGATTTACTATTGTATGACCAGCATATTGAACTGAAGGGAATCCACACAAGGCTGTGGTTACCGCTCCAACACCTAAAGTATTTGAAATCTGAATAACGGCACTAAATAACAATTGGTCTTTAATTGATGGTAGAGTAATATACCACAACTCTTGCCAACGGTTTTTGATACCATCTATTGCTCCGGCTTCATATAACTCTTTATTAACGCCCTTTAAACCAGCGATCAAAGTTAAGAAGTTAACTCCTAAACTCATCCACAACTGGACAGCTATAACAATTGGTAAAATATAATCAGCATCTTTTAACCAAGTAATTGGTTCATTAATAATTTGTAAATTCATCAATAAGGAGTTTGCCCATCCATAGTAGTCACTACTAAAGATTAATGCCCAAATAGAAATAGCTCCAGTAAGAGCAGGAGCATAGAAAACGAATGTTACTATAGCTCTTAAAACTCTTGGAAGTTCATTGATCAACCAGGCAAAGACAAACGACAAAATATAACCACCAGGACCAACTATTACCGCAATTATCAAAGTATTTTTAACTGCTGTAATAAAGATTGGATCCTCTAAGAATAAGTTCAAATAGTTATCCCATCCTACCCAATGAGGAAATTCTAACATATTGAAATCTGTAAAACTTAATACAAAACTCATTATTACTGGTAAAACTGTAAAAGTGAAGAACAGTAATACGTATGGGAACATCATAAGATATAAATAGCGATTTAAATAAATCTTTCTACGAAGAGGTTTCTTTCGACTCCATAGGTCTATTTTATATCTCATGTCGTTAAACTTCTCTTTTAATGTTTTTTTCTCAGTTAAAGGAGTATTTTCATTTATTGTGTTTTCCATATACTCTTCTCCTTTCTACTTAGTTGGTAAACCAAACTCTTTACGTTTACGAGTAATTTCACCATTAATCAATGTAATATAATCACTGAATGTTTCACGTGGATTACTATCGTTATTAATAACTTCACGAATAGAATTTTCAAGGTTACGGCTAATGTAATATCCACCAGCAACTTCTGGAATACCAAATGTAATATCCCATTGAGACTTCAAAATTTCTCTTTCTTGTTTTGACCAAGGTAAATTTTGGAAGGCTTCAACGTTAGCTGTATTATGACGGGCAGCAGCACCTAAAATAGATTCAAGTTCACGAGCGTAACTTGTTTGAGTGCTTGCGGAAGTCCACCACTTTAAGAATTCCCATGATGAATCATAATCATCACTTTGACGCATAATAATATTAGCTGTTCCACTTGATACGCCACGGTTATCTAAAACTGTTGATGTTGTACCATCAGGATTAGTAACTTCACGATATGTACCAGGTAATGGAGCAAATGACCACTTACCAGCGATATCAGGGGCGAATACTGAAAAAGTATTAAACAATGAATATGCAGAAATACC
>CANQJU010000048.1 GCA_947624315.1 uncultured Bacilli bacterium
CTCGTGGTGTAGTGGTTAACATGCCAGTCTGTCACACTGGAGATCGCGGGTTCAAGTCCCGTCGAGACCGCCATTTATATGTGCCCATAGCTCAATTGGATAGAGCGTCTGACTACGGATCAGAAGGCTGGGGGTTCAAATCCTCTTGGGCACGCCATTTTAAAATTGCTTTAAAAATATTTGACTTTTAAGCATAAATGTTATATAATATTATAGCAAAAATAAGTGATGACGGGATTTAGCTCAGTTTGGTAGAGCACTTGGTTTGGGACCAAGGGGTCACAGGTTCGAATCCTGCAATCCCGACCATTTTATGCAGGTATAGTTTAATGGCAGAACTACAGCCTTCCAAGCTGTTCGTGCGAGTTCGATTCTCGTTACCTGCTCCATATTGAAAAAATAGGTTGATATTTAATATATCAATCTTTTTTTGCATTATCTTGATGTAAATAAAAAATAATTGAGTTTTAACCACAAATTTAAGAAAATAATTATTCTTTATTTATATTTTGACATTAATTATGATGTATGTTAAAATAAATCACAAACATATATTATTGATAAATTAATGGAAAATGATTTTAAAAAGAACAATTCGCATGATATGATAGTATATAAAAAGTATTCCGAAAGGAGTTGATAACAATGAAGATAATTAAAGGTAAATATAACGAAGCAAAGATTTTTACAGATGTAGTAGATGAAATAGCAATTTCTCAAATACAAGCAATGTGCGATTTTGAGATTTTTGAAAAGTCAAAAATTCGCATTATGCCTGATGTTCATACAGGTGCAAGCTGCACCATCGGTACAACCATGACAATTACTGATAAAGTTGTTCCAAATATGGTTGGCGTTGATATCGGGTGTGGAATGGAAGTCGTTCGTATTAAAGAAAAAGACATTGATTTTAGTGAACTTGATAAATTAATTTATGATCGAATTCCTTCTGGATTTGATGTTCGTGATGATAGACATGTTTTTTCTAATCAAATAGATTTAAACAAACTTTACTGTGCCAATAAAATAAGTCTTGAACATGCATACAAAAGTCTTGGCACTCTTGGCGGTGGTAATCACTTTATTGAGGTTGACAAAGATGTAGATGGTAATCTATACATAGTTGTGCATTCCGGTAGTCGTCATCTAGGCAAAGAGGTGGCCGAATACTATCAAGAAGAAGGATATAAAACGTTGTGTGGAAATTCCCACCGTCAGTTGGATGAAATTATTGCGCGTTTAAAAGCAGAAGGTCGTGCTCGTGAAATTCAATCGACAATTGAAGAGACTATGAAAAACACAACTGAAATACCTAAAGATATAGCTTACGTTAAGGGGGAACTATTTGAAGAATACATTCATGACATGCAAATCGTACAAAGATTTGCTGTGCTAAATCGTCAAGCAATGATGGATGAAATCATAAACGGATTGCATCTTACTATGGAAGAACAGTTTACGACGATACATAACTATATTGATACTGAAAATATGATTCTTCGCAAAGGAGCCGTCTCAGCCAAAAAAGGAGAAAAACTCTTGATTCCTATTAATATGAGAGATGGATCACTAATTTGCATTGGAAAAGGAAATGATGATTGGAATCAAAGCGCTCCTCATGGAGCCGGGCGATTGCTTAGTCGTGGCCAAGCTTTTGCAACACTTACTATGGAGGAGTTCGAAAAGGAAATGAGTGGGATTTTCTCTACCTCTATTAATAGCAATACGCTTGATGAGAGTCCGATGGCGTATAAAAAGCTTGAAGATATTGTTGACAACATTGAACCTACCGTAGACATTATTAAAAGAATTGTCCCTATTTATAATTTTAAAGCGAGTGACGAATTAGATTTTTCCAAGAAAAAGTAAGATCTATATTTGTTGGTTCAATTTTTTAAAAGAAATATTCATTTTTAAAAATATAAGTAATAATTGATAACACATATATAAAAACCGAATTGATAAATAGCATCAGTTTGGTTTTTATTTTTAAAATTTTATTGACAAAAATACGAATTAGAATTATAATTAAAATACGAAATAGAATTATTGGAGAAAATTATGAATGAAAAAGAGTTTTTTTATGAATTAGGTAAGATAGTTTATCAAATTGATGGAATATATGAATCTTATGTTCGTAATAGTTATATTAATTCTCCTAATTTGCTTTGGATTTTATATTCTTTGAATGATGATAAAGAACATAGCCAAAAACAAATTTGTGATGATTGGGATATTCCAAGAAGTACAGCCAATACAATTATTAAAGAACTAGAAGAAAAGAAATATATTTCTTTACACCAAATAAAAGGAAAAAGAAGAGAACTAAATATTCTTTTAACAAAAAATGGTAAAGAATATGCTAATAATCTTTTGAAAGATTTATATAGTCGTGAAAAAGAAGTATATAAAATGATTAATAATCCTGAAGAAACCTTAAAAATATTAAATGATTTAGTTAGCAAACTACAAATAATATCTAAAGGAGAAAAAATATGAAAGGTTTAGTTGCATATTTTAGTGCGAGTGGCACAACAAAAAAAGTAGCTGAGCGTTTATCTGTTTTAACAAATTTTGATTCATGTGAAATTACACCAAAAATCCCATATACAACAAATGATTTAAATTGGATGGATAAAAACTCTAGATCTAGTGTTGAAATGAAAAATAAAAGTTCACGTCCTGAAATATTAAAAGGAGATATTGATGTAAATATATACGATACTATTTTGTTAGGTTTTCCTATTTGGTGGTATGTAGCTCCAACAATTATCAATACATTTTTAGAAAGCTATGATTTTAAGGGAAAAACGATTATTTTATTTGCAACTTCTGGTGGAAGTGGTTTTGGTAAAACAATAGATAGTCTAAAAATAAGTTTAACAGATGATACTTGTATAAAAGAAGGAAAGATTTTTAATGGAAATCTTAATGATAAAGATTTAATAACATGGTTAAAAAGTTTAAATTTATATATGGAGGAACAAAAATGAAAAAAATAACACAAGATGCTGGAAGAAAACAATTGGGAGATTTTGCTCCTGACTTTGCTCATTTTAACGATGATATTTTATTTGGTGAAAATTGGAACAATCAAGATATTGATTTAAAAACAAGATGTATTATTACGGTTGTAGCTTTAATGTCATCAGGTATAACTGATAGTTCTTTAATATTTCATTTACAAAATGCTAAAAATAATGGAGTTAGTAAAGAGGAAATAGCTGCTATTATTACTCATTGTGGTTTTTATGTTGGTTGGCCAAAAGCTTGGGCAGTATTTCGTTTAGCTAAAGATGTTTGGGACGAAAAACAAGTTGAACATTGTGAAAAAGATGCTTACCAAAATAGCATAATTTTCCCTATAGGAGAAAAGAATGATGCTTTTAAAGAGTATTTTATTGGTCAAAGTTATCTTGCACCAATTTCTAAAGAACAAGTAGGAATCTTTAATGTTACTTTTGAACCTGGCTGTAGAAATAATTGGCATATACATCATGCTAAAAGTGGTGGCGGTCAAATTCTTGTTTGTGTCGGTGGTAGAGGATATTATCAAGAAGAAGGTAAAGAAGCTATTGAGCTTAAGCCTGGTGTAGATACAAAAAATGAATGGTTAGAACCAGTAAGTGATAAAGAATATAAAAAATTAAAATAGAGGTTTTGATATGAAAAAAATATTTTTTGTATTAATATTTATTTTATTATTATGTGGATGTGCGGTAAATAATGATAACTCTGGTAATGAGCATAATGGATCATTACCAAATGAAAAAGATGAAGAAAATATTAATGATGAAGAAAATAATAAAACTGAAAGCAATATTAAAGTTATTTATTTTAGTTGCACAAATAATACAGAGAAAGTAGCAAATAAAATTGCTAATTATTTGAATTGCCCAATCATTGAAATAATACCATTAGTTCCTTATACTGATGATGATTTAAATTATAACAATAATTCTTCAAGAGCTAATCAAGAACAAAATGATGCTAATGCTAGACCCGAAATAGAAAATGTTATAGATTTAGATGATACAAATATTATTTTCTTAGGTTATCCTATTTGGTGGGGTAAACTTCCTAAAATAATATATACTTTTTTAGAAACATATAATCTTGATAATTATACAATTATTCCGTTTTGTACTTCAGGAAGTAGTGGTATTTCAACAAGTCTTAGTGAAATAAGACAATTAGAACCAAATGCTAATGTTTTAGAAGGAAAAAGATTTTCAGCAAATGCAAGTGATAATGATATTAAATCATTTATTGATTCTTTAAATATTAAAGGAGAGTAAAATGGATTTTGAAAAAGTAATAAAAGAAAGATTTGCGGCAAGAAAATTTAAAGATCAAGTAATTGATGATGTTTTAATTGAAAAAATATTGGAAGCTGGAAATTTAGCACCAACTGCCAAAAATATTCAGCCACAAAAAATTTATGTGGTTAAATCTAAAGAAGGATTTGCTAAAATTGATAAAGTTTGCCCTTGTAGGTATCATGCACCTGTTTGTTTGATTGTTGCAAGTGATAAAGATTTAGCATGGACAAAAGGTGATTATTCAACTTATGAAATGGACGCATGCATTGTGGCAACACATATGATGTTAGAAGCCACAAATTTGGGCATAGATAATATTTGGATTGAAATGTTTGATGCAAATCTTTTACAAAATGAGTTCAATATTCCTCAAAATATTAAACCTATTTGTATTATTCCATTAGGTTATAAGGAAGATGATTGCAAACCATCACCAATGCATGCAAAAAGAAAAACAATTAAAGAGATTGTTGAATATAGGTGATAAAATGAGTTTAGTTGTTAATATTTATTATACAGGAATAGATGGTAGTGCTAAAAAGTTTGTTGAAGAGATGATTGCAAATGGTATTGTTGATAAAATAAGAAAAGAAGAAGGAAATGAACAATACGAATACTTTTATCCTGTTGATGATTCAGAAACAGTCTTGTTAATTGATAAATGGAAAAACCAAGAAGCACTTGATAATCATCATAAATCAGAAATGATGACAGAAATAGCACTTTTAAGAAAAAAATACTTTTTACATATGAAGGTACATAAGTATCAAGAAATAGAATGATAAAAGCAATTATTTTAACTTAATAAATTTTCTTTTTTAAATGTATAAAATAATATTATATAAATAAGCATCTACCAAAATGATAGATGCTTTTTAAAATAAAAAATCTCTAAAGTTAATAAATGAAGAAGAATTCATTTATAATCTACTTTAGAGATATTCTTTCAATATTATTAGTTACTTAATTAAACATAGGTAATTGTACAATCAATTTAATGAGCATGTATAATAGTGGATATGTAATCACACATAAAATTGTTGAGATAAAAGTAACTCTACTAGCAAGTTCCATTTCATTTTCATATTTTGAACAGTAAGTACTTACAACTGCTGAAAGTGGAGCTGCAAAACCTAAACCTATAACGGCAACATCATATTCATTAAAGTTGATTACTTTTAATGATTGAAGAAGCATAACAATTAATAAGGCTAATATAGGAACAAGAATAGTTTTAGCTAATGAAATCAACCAAGCTAATTTATCTTTTATGGCATTTACAATATTAGCTTCTCCTAAAATACATCCAATAACTAACATAGCTAAAGGTGTATTTAATTTTTCTCCGGTTGATATTACCATATAAATACTTGGTAAAGTTTTATCAATACGGAATATAGAATATGATTCATCACTAATATTGATTTTTAAAAAATCAATATTTTGCGTTAACCATATTATTAATCCTAAAAACATAGCGATCATTACAGGGTTTAAAAAGATGGTTTTTAAACTCTTTTTTACTTCTTTTTTATTAAATTCAAGATTTGAAATAGCAAAGTAGCAATAAATATAAAGAATGAAGCGAAATGATAGAGTCATCATATTTGCTGGAATCATTGCTTCAGATAAGTTATTGCTATAAATTGTTTTTAAAACGGGAATGGCAAAGAATGTTAATTGTCCAATTACAATTAAAATGGCAATTACTTTCCTTCGCTTTTTGTCTAATTTAAAACACAATATATTGAATATAAATAAAAAGAATATAAATAAAAGCAAAGAAACAATAAAAACCATTATATTATTTTTAAAGTCTTCTATTTTAAAATCTGTCATAAATGCTGAAAAAGCAAGACAAGGTAATGAGACTTTTAAAACAAGAAATGATAATATGCTTTTGCCATCTTTGCTTATTACATTTTTATATCTTAAAATGAATCCTAAAAGAATAAAACATATTGATATTAAAATAGCACCAATAAAATTAGGATCTTTTAGAATCTCTAAAGCAACTTTAAACATATGCATTTCACCTATTTAAATATTAATATTACTAATTATAACATTTTTCTTTATAAAAATAAAGAAGTATATAAAAAAGCATAAATTAATTATGCTTTAGTTTTGATTTAATATATGTTGAGAAGTGATTAATGGATAACTGATTAAGTCACTTCTTGATAAGTCTTCATTGTGCATGTTAACAGCAGTTATTTGACTGTTTTCATATGTTGTATAATAATATATACCTTTATCCATGTTGCAACAAGAACTATAAATAGTTATTTCAAATTGATTGTGACCCATGTGAACGCAACCTCTTTGTTGAGCAACAGATGACAAAATATGAAAGAATTGACTTATGCTTTCTGATTCACTTGTACCAGAAAGTGAATTCATTTTAGTAAATACAGCTTTAACAAAACGAGAAGCAGATGATAAATCTCCAGGTAATCCCATACCACCCATGCCACGGCTATATGGTTTAAGGTCTAATTTGCTAGAAAAATTATTATTTGGTTGTTCAATTGATAAACTCATATAATTATTCAAATTAAATAGTTGATAATCAAAAGTTGGATTGTTTGTTAAAATGCCTACAGGATTATCATATATTTTTAATCCATCTTTAATTGATTCAACAACTATTGATTCATTTTGATCAGCAATAATCCAATGAAGAGGAGAAGCAGGTAGTTCTTGAGAAAAATTAATATTACTAATATTAATGTTTTTCAATAATTCTTTAGCTTCTTGTATGTTTTTACATTGAGTTAAAATCCATGGAATGAATTCAAAAGGAGCAACATTATCTTTGTTAGGATTTTTTTCAAAATAAAAGGCATTGCCGGGAAAATTTAATCCTGCCATTCCCAATCCCTTTTCATTTATAGCATCATAATATAATGGATAATTATCGCTTATATAGGCCATACCAATTAATGCATAATGTTTACTTAATTTTTTACCATTGCGAAAGATAAACTCATAGTTTTGAGGAGTAATAGTTACTGTCTCATGATATGAATATTCTAAATCAAGATTGCGACCAAAATAATGGTCAATAGTTTTGTAAGTTGCAGCAGTGCACATAATAATCTCCTTAAATATAATATACATATATTATATCATTTTTTAAAAAAAATGGTTATAATATGTACAATTTATTGCTCTCTAGCTAAATAATTATCTAAATATATAAGCCAATCATTAGCTTTTTCTTCTTCAAAAAATTGTTTTAAAAAGTTAATTAAAAATTGGTGTCTATTTTCTGCTTCCTTTTTGCCACTATTAGTAAGCATAAGGCTTTTAAGCTTTAATAGTTTTTCAAAACAATGGCAAACACTTGTACTAGGGCGGTCTATAATATATTCA
>CANQJU010000049.1 GCA_947624315.1 uncultured Bacilli bacterium
AAAAATGGTGAAATGAAAGAAATCATCAATAAACCTTATCCTGGATATGTATTTGTTGATATGATTGTTACTGATGATTCATGGTTCATGGTTAGAAATACACCAATGGTTACCGGATTCTTAGGATCAAGTGGTGGTGGTGCTAAACCAGTACCTTTAGCTGATGAAGAAATGATGCCAATATTAAAGATGTGTGGAATAAGCACAGAAAAAACTTTTAATGGAAAAGTTGGCGATCGTGTTAAAATTACTAATGGTACATTTACGGGACAAGAGGGTACAATCAATTCTATTGATACTCAAAGAGGAATTGTTGAAGTTCTAATATATGCTTTTGGTAGGGCAACACCTGCAGAGTTATATTTTAACGAAGTAACATTATTATAGATTTTTAAAAGTCTTCTGGGAAAAGAAGACTTTTTTAATTATAAAAACATATTGACTTTAATGAGCAAATGTTGTATAATAAATAAGTGCGAGTTAGTCGCATTACTATTTTATTATTTTATTTAAAAAAGTGGGAGAGCAAAGCTCTAATACCACATCACGGACAAAAAGGAGGTGTGTCTCGTGGCTGAGAAAAAAATTACGAAAGTTGTTAAATTGCAATTAAATGCAGGTAAAGCTACTCCAGCTCCACCAGTTGGACCAGTATTATCACCTACAGGTATTAATACTCAACAATTCTGTACTCAATTTAATGAGAAGACAAAGGAAATGGCTGGATTTAAAATTCCTGTTGTTGTTACTGTTTATGATGATCGTTCATTTTCTTTTATAACAAAGACTCCACCAGCATCTGATTTATTAAAGAAAGCTGCTGGCATTGAAAGTGGTTCTTCAAATCCTAAGAAAATTAAGGTTGCCACAATTTCATCTGATAAAGTTAGAGAAATTGCCCAAACAAAATTAGTTGACTTAAGTGCTTACACTGTTGAAGCAGGTATGAAGATTATTGAAGGAACTGCAAGAAATATGGGAATTGTTGTTGAAAAGTAAAAAATCTAATCAATGAAGTTTATCCCAGTAAAGTTGTTTATGTACAACTTAAACTGTGGGAGGAATTTCCGTTAAACCACATTTAAGGAGGTAAAAAATATGGCTAAAAGAAGCAAAAAATATTTAGAGGCTGCTAAATTAGTTGACAAATCAAAACAATACAGCCTTACTGAAGCCGTAGAATTAGCTAAGAAAACTAGCATTACTAAATTTGATGGAACTGTTGAAGTTTGTTTTAGAATGAATCTTGATTCTCGTAAAGCAGAACAAAACTTACGTGGAGCAATTGTATTGCCTCATGGAACAGGAAAAACTCGTACTGTATTAGTTTTAAGTAAATTACCTGACAAACAAAAAGAAGCTCAAAAAGCTGGTGCTGATTATTATGGAGATACTGAGTATCTTGAAAAAATAAAAGGCGGCTGGTTTGAATTTGATGTTATCGTTGCAACACCTGATATGATGGGTGAATTAGGTAAATTAGGCAAATTATTAGGACCTAAAGGTTTAATGCCAAATGCTAAAACTGGTACTGTAACTACTGATATTGAAAAAGCAGTTAATGAAATTAAAGCTGGTAAAGTTGAATATCGTGTAGATAAAACTGGTAATATTCCTGTTATCGTTGGTAAAGCAAGCTTTGATGCTGAAAAGATTGTTGAAAACATTAAAACAATTTATCAATTATTAATCAGACTTAAACCATCAACTGTTAAGGGAGTTTATGTTAAAAATATAGCTATTTCTACAACAATGGGACCTGGAATTAAAATTGCTCCAGATACTATTGCTTAATTAAAAAATTATCAATAAAATAGTATAAAGATTAATCGCCGAAGACAGTAGGTGCAGATAATGCTTAATTTCCTACCGAGGTTTTAACCAAAAAAAGTTGCCTCTTTTTGTCTTGCGTAAAAAGAGGTTTTTTTAATTTTTTCTAGGAGGTGAAAAAATGAAAGAAGCGACATTGAACAAAAAAGTTGAACAGATTCAAGAAGTTTTAGGTAAATTCCAAGAATCAAAATCAGCTGTTTTTGTTGATTATTTAGGCTTGACTGTTGCTGAAGTTTCTGACTTAAGAAATAAGTTATATAATGAAGGCTGTCACATGAAAGTTGTTAAAAACAATATTCTTCGTCGTGCTGCTAAAGAAGCAGGTTATGAAGGCCTTGATGAATATTTAGTTGGTCCAAGCGCTGTTGCTTTTTCAAAAGATGCCACAAATGCATCTAAAATTATGTTCGATTTTGCCAAAAAGAATGATACATTAAAAGTAAAAGCTGGTATTATTGATGGCAAATTTGTTAATGCTGATGATTTGAAAGTATTAGCTTCATTACCAGACAAGAATGGTATGATTGCTATGTTGTTGAGTGTTTTACAAGCACCTATTCGCAATTTTGCATGTGCTATTAAAGCTGTATCTGAAAAACAAGAAAATTAATTTTTAGGAGGAAAATAAAAATGGCTAAAATTGATGTCGAAAAATTTATTAGTGATTTAAAAGAAATGTCTGTATTAGAATTAAATGAATTAGTAAAGGCAATTGAAGAAGAATTTGGAGTAACTGCTGCTGCAGTTGTTGCTGGTCCTGCTGGTGCTGGTGAACAAAAAGAAGAAGCTCCATCTACATACAATGTAGTTCTTGCTTCATTTGGTCAAAATAAAGTTGCTGTTATTAAAGTAGTTAAAGAATTACTTGGCTTAGGCTTAGCTGAAGCTAAAGCTTTAGTTGATGCTGCTCCAAAAGCATTAAAAGAAGGAGCATCAGTTGATGAAGCAAATGCTATGAAAGCTAAACTTGAAGAAGCTGGCGCAACTGTTGAATTAAAATAGTTAACTAAAAATCCCAATTTTGGGATTTTTTTATTAGAAAATATTAGGAAAAATTCATTTAGTAAATACTTATATATCTTGCTTTTTTAAGCAATTTATGATAAAATAATTATTGATTTTTTTAGAAAGGTATTAAAAAAATGGAAAAGATTTTATTTCAAGGTGATTCAATAACTGATGCTAATCGTACCCGTGAAAGTGAAAGCTATTTAGGTAGTGGATATCCTAATTTTGTTAGTGGTATTTTAGCTATTCAATATCCAGAAAAATATAAAGTAATAAATAGAGGAGTTAGTGGCAATAAAATAAGTGATTTATTATTGCGCCTTCGTAAAGATATTATAGATATTGCTCCTGATTATTTGAGCATTTTAATTGGTATTAATGATGTTTGGCATGAAGTAGATGGTCAAAATGGAATTGATGCTAATCTTTTTGAAAAAGTGTTTACAGTTTTAATGGATGAAGTTTCTTTAAAACTTCCTAACACTAAAGTTATAATTATGGAGCCTTTTGTTTTAAAGGGATGGGAAACTAATCGCGATGAAGGGACATGGAAATATTTTTATGAAGAGACATTAAAAAGAGCAGAAGTATGTAAAAAAATAGCTAAAAAGTATAAAGCATTATATATTCCTTTGCAAAAGTTTTTAGAAGAAGAACAAAATAAATATGCTGATGAAAGCTATTTGTTAAGAGATGGTGTTCATCCAACTGCTGCGGGGGCCTTAGTAATTGCTAATGAATGGATTAAATATTTTACCAGTCAATATATTAAATAAAATTGCTTGAAAATATATTGAAAATATGCTATAATAACGGAGTTAATATGAATCATTATTACACATCAAATTCCAATTTGAATTCCGATGAAAGAAAAGTAAATTATACTTTTAAAGGTAAAAGAATAAACTTATTATCTGACATTGGTGTTTTTAGTAAAGAACGTGTTGACTTTGGTACAAATGTATTGTTGAACTCTTTAGATAATCTTGATAATATCCACAGTGTTTTAGATGTTGGATGTGGATATGGAATAATTGGCATTTCTATAGCTAACGCTTATCAAGACAAAAAAATAGTTATGATTGATGTCAATGATCGCTGTATTGAATTATCTAAAAAGAATATAAAGTCTAACAATTTAAAAAATGCATTTGTATTTGAAAGCAATTTATATGAAAATATTAATGAAAATTTTGATATGATTATTTCTAATCCTCCTGTTCGGGCGGGTAAAAAAATAGTTTTAGGAATAATCGAGGAAGGTTATAAACATCTTTTTAAAGGTGGATGTATGTGGATTGTTATTCAAAAAAAACAAGGAGCACCATCAGTAGAAAAAAAGATGGAAGAAGTTTTTGGGAATGTTGAAACGATAAATAGGGAAAAAGGATATTTTGTTTTTAAAAGCATAAAATAATTTGAATTCAATTGAGAGTAATTCATGCAATTTATTTTGCTAAATTACTCTCTTTTATTTTTTAAAAATAAAAAAATGAAAAAACGGTATTGACATATTGACAAAAATATGATAATATAACAAAATGCATTATTATGTAAAAAAATTAATATTATAAATAAAAAAGTTTAAAAATTACTGCGAGGTGGAAATTTTGAGTTTAGTTAAAACTGGTTACAAAGAAGTCATTTATGGAAAAAATCGTGTACGTCGTAATTATTCAAAAGTTCAAACAAATGTTGAACTTCCAAATTTAATCGAGGTACAAACGAAGTCTTTTGATTGGTTTGTTAATGAAGGAATTAAAGAATTATTTACTGAGATTTCACCAATTAAAGATCATGGGGAAAAATTGGAGTTATATTTCGGTGATTATGAATTTGATGAACCTGAATATAGCATTAATGAGGCCAAAAGAAATGTTGCAAGTTATTCAAAGCCTCTTAAAGTTGATGTAAAATTAGTTTCTAAAGAAACTGGTGAAATTAAAGAACAAAAAATATTTTTAGGCGAATTTCCTATAATGACACCTTGGGGAACATTTGTAATTAATGGTGCTGAAAGAGTAGTTGTTACACAAATTATTCGTTCTGCAGGTGCTTTTTATTCTCGTGATGTTGATAAGAAGACAGGTCAAGTACAATTCTATGGTCAAGTTATTCCTACTCGTGGAGCTTGGATTGAATTTGAAATGGGTAGTAAAGATATTTGGTATGCTAAATTGGATAGATCAAAGAAGATACCACTTACTACATTCTTACGAGCTATAGGTTTAAACTCAAACAAAGATATTTTAGAGTTATTTGATAATAGTACTTATTTACAAAATACATTTGCTAAAGATGAAACATTTGGTTCCGATGATGCTTTAGGTCAATTATATGATAAATTACGTCCTGGCGAAAAAGCAACACCTGAAAGTGCTAGAGCATATTTGGCTAGCCGTTTATTCGATGTTCGTCGTTATGATTTAGCTAGTGTTGGACGTTATAAAGTCAATAAAAAGTTGGATGTTTTAGAAAGAGTTGCTAATGTTGGTATTGGTAATTGTAAATTGGCTGAAGATGTTGTTGACTTCGAAACAAAAGAAGTGCTTTTTGCTAAAGACACAGTTATTGATCAAAATGTTTTTGATGAATTGAAAAATACTAGAGATAGATGGCGTCAAACACGTACATATGATCAAATGCTTGCTGGAAACAGTGTTAAATTAGAAATTTTAAAAATTGAATATCAAAATGAACATGTAACAAAAACAGCTATTTTAGTTGGTAATGATCAATCAGAAGATGCTAATCATGTAACATTATCTGATATTTTAGCTTCAGTTGGTTATTATATTAATTTACATGATAATATTGGTAAAACAGATGACATTGACCATTTAGGAAATCGTCGTTTGCGTTTGATTGGTGAATTGTTACAAAATCAATTTAGAATTGGTTTAGCTAAAATTGAAAAGAATGTTAAATTTAATTAATATTAGAACTTTAACATCTTCAATTAAGGAGTTCTTTGGTAGTAGCCAATTATCTCAATTTATGGATCAAATCAATCCATTATCTGAATTAACTCATAAACGTCGTTTATCAGCTTTAGGTGCTGGTGGTCTTACAAGAGATCGTGCTGGATTTGAAGTTCGTGACGTACACGTTTCTCATTATGGAAGAATTTGTCCAATTGAAACCCCTGAAGGTCAAAATATCGGATTGATAAATTCACTTGCTACTTATGCAAGAGTTGATAGATATGGATTTATTGAAACACCTTATTTAAAGGTTGTTCAAAAAGAAGGTCAAAATCCAGTTGTTACTGATGAAATGATTTATTTAACAGCTGATAAGGAAGAAGCATATTATATTGCTCAAGCCAATACAGATGTCAATGAAAATAGAGAAATTGTATCTGATAAAGTTACGGCTCGTCATATGGGTGAAACAATTGAAATTGAAAAAGAAAAAATCAATTTAATGGATGTCTCTCCAAAACAAATTGTTGCCGTTTCAACTGCTTGTATTCCATTCTTAGAGCATGATGATGCTAACCGTGCCTTAATGGGTGCTAACATGCAACGTCAAGCTATTCCTCTATTAAAGCCAGAAGCTGCCTTTGTAGCAACAGGTATTGAGGAAAAGGCCGCTAAAGATTCTGGAGTTGCTGTTATTTGTGAAAATGATGGAGAAGTTGTTTATGCTGATGCTTTAAAAATTATTGTTAAAGAAACATCAGGTGCCCTTAAAGAATATGAATTATTAAAATATGAGCGTTCTAATGCTAGTACATGTGTTAACCAAAAACCAATTGTTAGAAAAGGTGAAAAGGTTAAAAAAGGTGATGTTTTAGCAGATGGTGCTTCAATGGATCAAGGTGAAATGGCTCTAGGAAGAAATGTCGTAATTGCCTTTATGACATGGAATGGTTATAACTACGAAGATGCCATTGTTATGAGTGAAAGATTAGTTCAAGATGATGTTTATACATCAATTCATATTGAAAAATATGAAGTTGAAGTTCGTGATACAAAATTAGGTAAAGAAGAAATAACTCGTGAATTAGACGATAAGAAAGAAGCTATTGCTAATCTAGATGAAAGAGGTATTATTCGTTTAGGTGCTGAGGTCAAAGAAAATGATATTTTAGTAGGTAAAGTAACACCAAAAGGACAAACTGATCCTACTCCTGAAGAGAGATTATCTCATGCTTTATTCTCAGATAATTCTAAAGATGTTCGTAATACTTCATTGAAAGTTCCTCATGGTGGTGGTGGAATTGTTCATCGTATTGAATATTTCAATCGTAAAAATGGTGATAAGTTAGCTCCTGGAGTTAATGAAACAGTTCGCGTTTATATTGTTCAAAAGAGAAAGATTACCGAAGGTGATAAGATGTCAGGTCGTCACGGAAATAAAGGTGTTATTTCTCGTATTTTACCTCAAGAAGATATGCCATATATGGAAGATGGTACACCTGTTGATATTATGCTTAATCCTCAAGGTATTCCATCACGTTTGAATATCGGTCAAGTATTAGAGATTCATTTGGGTATGGCAGCTAAAAAGTTAGGTGTACATATTGCTACTCCTGTATTTGATGGTGTTACTGATGCTGATTTGCGCAATATTATGGCTGAAGCTGGCATGGCACCTGATGGAAAAACTGTCTTAATTGATGGTCGTACAGGTAAAAAATATGATAATAGAATTTCTGTTGGTGTAATGTATATGATTAAATTGGCTCACATGGTTGATGATAAATTACATGCTCGTAGTGAAGGTCCTTATACATTAGTTACTCAACAACCTATGGGTGGTAAAGCTC
>CANQJU010000050.1 GCA_947624315.1 uncultured Bacilli bacterium
CCCTAATTTAGGGCGTTTTTTATTCCATTATCTTAGGGTTATAGCCAAGTGGTAAGGCAACAGGTTCTGACCCTGTCATTCGTAGGTTCGAATCCTACTAACCCTGCCATTATGTATATTTTAACACATTTTAGTTTAAGCTTCTATAAAATTTCAAATTATTGTTTTATAACTTATAAAAAGTAGAAACATAACCCATTGTAACCTATTGACAAATAGGTTATAATAGGTTATAATAAATGCAAAGAAACGGAGACACTTATATGTCAGATATAGAAGCAAGAATAAATGAACTTGAAAAAGAAATTGCTAAACTTCCTATTGGATATATATCCAAAAAAGTTATTAATGGAAAAACACGCTATTATCAACAATGGATAGAAAGTGGTAAGGTCAAAAGTAAGTATATTCGTGATGATGAATTTGACGAGATTAATGCGGCAATTAAGAGAAAAAAAACTTTACAGGTTGAATTAAAAAGTCTTCAAAAGAAAATATTAAAACCTAAAAATTATTTATCAGAGTTTTCGGATTATGAAACAAATGTATTAACTGGAAATGCACTTGTGTCTGGATGCCAACAAGTGCAAGATTTTCAAAAGCGAGATTGTTTTGAACAACTTGAAAAATATTTATATGGAAATAGTTTTGGTAAGGTTTGTATCATATGCGGATTGAGACGAACTGGAAAGACCACTATGCTTTTTCAAGCAATATCAAGTTTGCCAATTGATAAAACCGTATATATCAAAATGCTTACAACTGATACAATATCTACTTTGAATCGTGATCTTAAAAAACTTGTAGCGCAAGGATATAAATATGTTTTCCTTGATGAAGTGACATTACTTGAAGATTTTATTGATTCGGCTGCCCTTTTTTCAGATATTTATGCAATGCAGGGAATAAAAATTGTTATGTCTGGCACAGATTCTCTTGGATTCTGGTTTGCTGAGCACGAGGAATTGTATGATAGAGCTATTACAATTCATACAACATTTATACCATTTCGTGAGCATGCAAGATTACTTGGCATTCATGATATTGATGAATATATTCGCTATGGTGGAACTTTAAGAGCAGGTGAGATTGATTTCGATAATCCTGAATTAAATGTGGAAGAAGCGTCTTTTCGTGATGATGAATCTACTAGAAGATATATTGATACAGCAATTTGCAAAAATATTCAACATAGTCTTGCATGTTGTGAGGGTGGAAGTCATTTTAGACATTTGATCGATTTGTATGAAGCTGGAGAACTTACGAATGCAATCAATAGGATTATCGAGAGCATGAATAAAAGTTTTCTTATAAGCATTGTTGAAAGAAGATTCCGTTCAAGTGATTTAGGTAATACAAGAAATAATCTTCGTAAAGAAACAGATCCAAATAAACAAAGCAATGTGCTTGAAAATATTGATGAATACGAAGTACTTAAGCGCATGAAAGCTATATTAGATATAAAAGAAAAAGACGAAAGAACTTTTAAAATAACTCCTGCACACATGATAGAGATTAAAGAATATCTTCGAGCACTTGATTTAATAGTTGATTGTCCAATGCGAACACTTTTAACAAGCGAACCAATCGAGTATGTTTTGTTCACACAACCTGGCATGAGATATTGCCAAGCACAAGCCTTAATCTATTCACTTACAAAAGATCCTGTTTTTAGAGAAATAAGTGAACGTGAAATCAAAATTGTTACCGAAAGATTGTTAGATGATGTCAAAGGTAGAATGATGGAAGATATCATTCTTCTTGAATGTGTTAAGGTGGCAAAAAAGCACCAAAAAATATTTAAACTAATGTTTGATCATGGTGAATTTGATATGGTAATCTATGATTCTAATTTAAATACATGCGCAATTTATGAGATTAAACATAGTGATAAAGTTGTTGAACAACAATATCAACATTTGCGTGAACAAGAATTATGTCGCCAAACTGAAAGTGTATTTGGTAGGTAAATCAAATAGCACTCTTTCTGATATTAAATATCAAAACGCTGCAGAGTTTTTACAGAAATTACCAGATTCTATAAATGTTAACTAAAGAAAATATTGACATTTTAAATTTTAAATAATATAATATTAGCGATGAATGAGAATTCATTGGTCAACTAGCCGCCTAAGCACTAGAGGCCTGTTGAGTGCCAAAACCTCAACGCACAAATATTTGTGTTGGCGCCCTTGTTAACATTCTTGTTAACTTGCTTGGCGTATATGGTCCAATATGGACCTTTTTTTATTGTGCTTTATTAAGGTTATTAACTATTCTTAAAGTATTTAGCTATAATAAAAATAGTAATAATAAAAGCATAACTTATTTTTATAATTTAATGAATAATTTTTTAACTTTTACAAATAATATTTGTATTAAAGGAGTTTTAAAATGATTGAATCAGATACAATTAAATTATTAAGAGAATGCGATGCAGGTATAAAAATGGGTGTTTCCTCAATTGATGATGTTTTAGATTATGTTCGCGATGATCAATTTAGAAAATGTTTAGACAAATGTAAAGATGAACATGAGAAGTTAAAGGATGAAATTCAAATCTTATTAGATAAATATCATGATGATGGTAAAAACCCTAATGCAATGGCTAAAAGTATGTCACAGGTTAAAACGAGTATGAAACTTATGATGAAAGAATCAGATGAGACAATTGCTGATTTGATGACTGATGGATGTAATATGGGAGTGAAATCTCTTAACAAATATTTAAACAAGTATAAGGCTGCTGATGAAGTTTCTAAAGATATTACTAAAAGATTAATTAATTTAGAAACTGATTTAACAATTGATATACGTCCATATTTATAATAAGTTATTGATGTTTTCAATAACTTTTTTTAATTTGTATGTTATAATTATTATAGGAGGTATCAAAATGAGACAATATATTGTTGATGCATTTACTGATAAAGTCTTTGGAGGAAATCCTGCTGCTGTTTGTGTGCTTGATAAATGGTTAAGTGAAGAATTAATGCAAAATATTGCTATGGAAAATAATTTATCAGAAACAGCCTTTGCTTTAAAAATGGATAACGAATATTATTTACGATGGTTTACACCTGGTGGTGAAGTTGATTTGTGTGGACATGCTACATTAGCTACAGGATATGTTATTTTAAATTATTATGAAAAAAATCAAAATGAAGTAATATTTAATACTTTAAGTGGTAAATTAAAAGTTGAAAAAGATAAGGAAATGTATAAAATGGAGTTTCCTGCTTATCAATTGCATGAAGTACCAGTAACAAAAGAAATGGAAGAAGCTTTTGGATATAAACCTATAAGAGCAATGATGGGACGTGATTTAGTTTGTGAATTTGCAAGTGAAGATATAATTAAAAAAATGAATCCTGATAGTAACAAACTAATGAAACTTGAGGGTTTGCTTCAACATGCAACAGCTTTGGGTAAAAAATATGATATAGTTTCAAGAACTTTTGCTCCAAAACTAAAAATAAAAGAAGATCCTGTATGTGGATCCGGTCATTGTCATTTAATTCCATATTGGTCAAAAACTTTAGGAAATAATATAACTGCATATCAAGCATCATCAAGAGGAGGAATTTTATATTGTGAATTAATAGGTGATAAAGTTTATTTAAGTGGAAATGCTGTTTTATATGCTATTTCTGAAGTTATGGTTGATACGTCAACATAATAAAAAAATGTCATTTTTTAAATATTTTTTTATTAAAATTATTTTTATAAATTGAGGAACAAAAAATAATATGTTATAATTTAGCATAAAAAATATTTATTTAGAATGAATATATTCATTACTACTCGATTAATATTTATATTGGAGAAATATTATGAAAAACAAAGTTAAAATAATTACTGATTCAAATTCAGGGATATTACAATCTGAAGCTGATGAACTTGGTATATTTGTTATTCCTATGCCTTTTACTATTAATGAAAAAGAGTATTTAGAAGAAATAACATTGAATCAAAAAAGTTTTTACAAAATGTTAAAGGATGATGTTGATATATCAACATCTCAACCATCACCATTTTATTTAGAAGAATTATGGACAAAACAATTAGAAGAAAATGAGGAAATTGTTTACATCCCTATGTCAAGTGGTTTAAGTGGCACATGTGAAATGGCCCAAAATTTATCTTTGAAATTCGATGATAAAGTTCAAGTTGTTGATAATTTGCGAATTTCCGTTACTCAAAAAGAATCAGTATTTGAAGCTATTGAATTAGTTAAAAGAGGCAAAAGTGCTAAAGAGATTAAAGAATATTTAGAAAGCACAAAGGATAAATCTTCTATATATATAATGCTTGAAACTTTAAAATATTTGAAAAAAGGTGGAAGAATTAAACCTGCTGCTGCAAATTTAGCTACAATGCTAAGAATCAAACCAATTTTGTCATCACGTGGTGATAAATTTGATTTGTTTGCTAAATCATTTTCTGTGGTTGTTGGAAAAAAGAAAATGATTCAAAAAATAAAAGAAGAATTAATGGATGAGTTTAAAGATGAATATGAGAGTGGAAGAATGACAGTTTCTGTTGCACATACTCAAAACTATGATAAAGCTTTACAATTTAAAGAAGAAATTGAAACAGAACTACCAAAACTTAAGTTTCATTTTGTTGATGCTTTATCATTAAGTGTAAGCTGTCATATTGGCCCTGGGGCTTTGGCTATTGCCATTGCTGTTAATAACTTTTTAGAATAGATGCCTTATGGCATCTTTTTTAATGCTAATTAATAGCCAATTATTTTATTATATGTTATAATTATTAAAAATGGAGGAATTATGAAGATTATTTCATGGAATGTAGCTGGACTTAGAGCTTGTTTAAAAAAGGGATTAATTGAATTTTTTGAAAAAGAAGATGCTGATATTTTTTGTATCCAAGAAAGTAAATTGACCATGGAACAAAATACTTTTCATCCTCAAGGATATTCAGAATATCTTTTTCCAGCAATCAAAAAAGGTTATTCAGGAACATTAATATATTCTAAAGTTACACCACTAAGCGTTAAATATGGAATTGATGATATTGAATATGATAGTGAAGGAAGAACAATAACTTTAGAGTTTACTGATTTTTATTTGGTAAATGTTTATGTTCCCAATATAAAAAGAGATTTGAGTCGAATGGAATCACGAATGCGATTTGAAGATTTATTTAGAAATTATCTATTATCTTTAAAAAAGAAGAAAAATGTTGTTGTATGTGGTGATTTTAATGTGGCTCATGAAGAAATTGATATAAAGAATTATAAGGCTAATATAGGTAATGCCGGTTTCACTTATGAAGAACGAGGAAAAATGACTGAACTTCTTCAAGCAGGTTTCGTTGATAGTTATCGATATTTTAATCCTAATACTATTGGATATACTTGGTGGAGTTATATTGGTAATGCTAGGATAAAAGATATTGGCTGGAGAATAGATTATTTTATAGTTAATGAAGATTTTCTAAAACATATAAATGAAACTTTAATATATAAAGATATTTATGGAAGTGATCACTGTCCAATAGGTTTAATAATTAATCTTTAATCTTGATTAAATATAATAAAAATAGTATAATAAAAATATATAAAGGAGAATTTTATGATTGAATTTAGATATGATACTCAATTATTAATTGAGGGTGAAAACTTAGATGAAGATGTAATCATTGATTATTTCACTAAAAATTTTAAAGGCGATTGCTTATTAGCTGTTGGTGATGATGAATTAATCAAAATTCATTATCATACAAATGAACCATGGAAAGTTTTAGAATATTGTTCAACTTTAGGCGAAATATACGATATAGTTGTTGAAGACATGGATAGACAATCTCGAGGTTTAAAGGGTTAAAGTATGTTTCTTCGGAAACATCTTTTTTATATATTATGAGTGAAAGAATAGATTATTTACCTAATCATCCCAATATTAAATTATATCAAGATGATGAAATGTTTTGTATTAATACTGATACTATGGTTTTAGGAGAATTTATCGAAGTATATCGCTATGATACTATTTTAGATATTGGAACTAATAATGGTGCTCTTTTATTATATGCTAGTTTATTTAATCCCAAAAAGCTTGTGGGAATAGATATAAATGATAAGGCTTTGTCTTTAGCTAAAAAGAATATGGAATTAAATAATATTAATAATTGTGAAATTATTCGTGCTGATGGCAATAATTTTAAATATTCAGAAGAGTTTGATGTTATTATATTTAATCCTCCATATTTTAAAACTCCATCTTTAGATAAAGGCAATAATGAATTTTTGCGTTTAGCCAAACATGAAGATAATTTTCCATTATCAAATATGGTTGATTGTGTTAATCGCAATTTAAAGAATAAAGGTACTTTATATTTTTTATTTCAAACATCAAGATTAAATGAAGTATTAAATGAATTAAGTAAAAAGAAATTGATTGTTAAAGAGATGCAATTTGTTTATGATGAGAATAAGGATTTTTCTAATGTTGTGTTGATAAAAGCGGTTAAAGGTGGCAATGAAGGAATGATTGTTACTAAACCAATTATAATTAAAAGATAAATTGATAAAAGTTTAGTCATTATTTGAACATTATGAATATAATATTAATGATTTTTCAAAAAAGTATTGAAAACGTTATATATATGTGTTATAATTTTTTCTGAAGTATTATGACAAAAAAGGAGGAAATATACATAATGTCTAATAGTGAAATTAAGCTTGAAGCTAAACAAAAGATTTCTGGTAAGAGATGGCCTTACATTGTTGGAATGCTTATCTCTGTTGCTGCTGTTGCTTTATCATTTGCTTATATTGGAGGTATTATTACTTTAATAATAACTGGACCATTATCATTAGGCTTAACTGGTGTTTCTTTAATGGTAATGCGTAATAAAACTCCTGAAATAAATGATGTTTTTAAAGGTTTTAATAATTTTAAAAATGCATTTGTTGCTTATGTATTGCAAGCCATTTATTTGTTCTTGTGGGGCTTATTAATTATCCCTGCATTCATTAAACCATTTTCATATGCTTTAACTTATCATATTTTATATGATAATCCAGAAATGAGTGCTAATGATGCAATTACAAAAAGTAGAGAGATGATGAACGGACATAAGTGGGAACTTTTCTGCTTAATGTTTAGTTTTATTGGTTGGTACTTATTATCTATTTTGACACTTGGAATTCTAATGTTCTGGGTTGAACCATATCTAAATGCTGCAATTGCTAGATTCTATCAAAATCTTAAGAATGAAAATCCAGATGCTGTTGATTTAGATGTTGATTCAGTTGATGGTACTGTTCTTCCTAGTGAATCTGAAAGTGAAAAAGCTAGTGAAGAAAAAATTAAATGCCCAGTATGTGGTGCTGAAAATGAACCTGGCAGCAAATTCTGCTATGCTTGTGGTGAAAAGTTAGAAAAAGAAGAAGAATAATTAATTCAGGGTACTAGTTGATAGTTTATCACTAATACCCTTTTTATATTCTTAATTGAAAAAAATACAAAAATATCTTGAAAAACATTTACAAAAATGATATAATTATTAAGCATTATTAGTGGTCTCGTGGTGTAGTGGTTAACATGCCAGTCTGTCACACTGGAGATCGCGGGTTCAAGTC